>JACDFX010000165.1 GCA_013815575.1 Rubrobacter sp. | reverse complement strand
GACCCGGTGGTTGCCGTCATTGACGAAGTAGGCGTCCCCGATCTTGTACAGGCTCACCGGGGGCAGGTCCTGATCCTGGTGCATGAGCTGGTCTATACGCTTCCAGCGGGTACCGAGTTCCGGCTTTGACGGGAGAAAGGCCCGGTCGAAGTCCCTGTGGCGCCCGACGCTCCCCACGATCTTCGCGACGGGCACCTCGCGCAGCCCGATGTGTACCTGCTGGATTGCCCCGAGCGCCCCCTTTACCTCGTCAAAGGAGAGTAGCTGGTTCGAACCCGGGTCCCCGCGCAGGTACGCCCCGACGCGCCGCAGGAAAGCCTTCCTGCGCGCCCGGGAAAAATCCCTGTCTGACTGCTCGTTGGGATCTATGTAGCCGACCACGGTTCCAGCCTACAACCGGCCGGCCCGGGCAACAAGGGCCCCGCCGGCCTAAAAGCGCTAGACCTCCAAGATACGGTGGCCGAAAACGTTGACGACCTTCGTCTCGTCCCGGTTCGTGACCCTCTGTTGGTCCGGCCCGTAGAGGTGGACGTGCCCGTGCAACCAGAGCGGGGGTTTGTGGCGGTCGATCAGGCCCAGAAAAGGCTCGAAGCCGACGTGGGCCCTGTCCTTCCGGTCCCCGAGGCCGAAGGGCGGGGAGTGGGTGACGAAGACCCGCGGTGCCGGTCGCCCGAGGAGCCTGCCCCACCGGATCCTGGCCGACAGCGCCCGCGCCCGGCGGCCCATCTGGCGCCCGGTGTACTGGTTCGGGCCGCCGGAGTACATCGGCGAGCCGGAGAGCCCGGCAAGGGTTACCCGCTCCTCGCCCCTTCCTACCTCAATCACCCTGCCGTCCAGGGAAATGCAGCCGCCAGGGTACTCCGGGCTGTCGGGCGCGGGGTCGTGGTTGCCAAGGACGTAATAGACCGGGACGCCGAGGAAGGTGATGATGTACTCGAGGTAGTCGAAGGGGAGGTCCCCGCAGGAGACCACCGCCTCAACCCCCCGCGCGTAGGAGTTCAGGCTCGGCCCGTGCAGCATGGGCTCGATTTCGTCGCTTATGCACAGAATCTTCACGGCTGGTTCAGATCACCCCCGCCAGAGCATACCGCCTGCGACCCTACTGGTACTGCCCTCGGCCCGCCTCGGCCCGCCCGCGTGGAGAGAAGCCCCACCATGTTGTGTGTTGCCACCCTGCCGCGGGGAACATATAGCATGTATCATGCGGTTCGTGCCGGTTTGCGACAGAACCGAACCGGCGCGTCAGGTGGCATATGTAGGGGGTGAAGAACAGACTCATGAAACGGTTTCTCGCATCCGGCCTGGCACTGGCATTCGCGGTTTTGGTGGTTGCGACCTTCGCCAGAACGCCGGCGGCGCAGACCGGAGCGCAGGTACTAAAAGCCTGCGAGGCGGACGAGCAGGAGATCGAAGCCTCCGCCCTGCCCGACGTGGTCGAGCCGGCCGAGTGCCCCGTCGGGGAGAGGCGGATCGTGGACGGTCTGGTCGCCAGCGTCGTCCCGCCCGCCGGCCAGACTGTCTACGCGGAGGTGCTCACGACCTCGGGCGCGCAAGAGCTTGGGGTACAGCACTTGCCGGACGGCGCCGTCGAGTTGACGCATGTCGGCGACGAATCGGTGGCCGAGGCTGATTTAGAGGACCCCGCCGCAACGGACCTCTTTCGCGCCGCGAGCCGCGAGGGATGCTCCGACCTTGCCAACACCGACCTGGACCACAAGGTGACCGAGACCCTGGCCTACGGCTTCAGGGTCTCCACGACGCCGCCCTCTCTCCGGCGGCTCGCGGCGAAGAACGCGATCCGGAGGGGCGCGGCGAACGTGTTCGAAACCAGGAGCAATTGCCGCCTCGGGGATCACGTACCGGTAGCCCTGAGGTACGGGGGCAGGACGGGCGCCCCGGCCCAGGTGGGCGACGGCCTCTGCGGCACGAACGACGGCCGCAGCGTCGTCGCCTTCGGCGACCTCGAGAGCGGAGCGCTGGCCGCGGCCTGCACCATCTCCCATGGAAGTTTGGGCTACGACGAGGTCGTCGCGGCGGACGTCAAGATCAACCGGGCAGACTTCCGATGGACCGCGGCGCCCAACGCCCGCTCGTGCCGCCAGGCCTACGACGTGGAGGCCGTCATTACGCACGAGTGGGGCCACGTGTTCGGCCTCGGCCACGTCCCCGAGAGCGGCCACCGCGACCTGACCATGAGCCCGATCGTCAACGGCCCCTGCCAGGCCGCCGAGAGGTCGCTCGGCCGGGGCGACGTCCTCGGCCTCGACGGAAAGTACCCTTAGCGCTGTTCCTCCGCCCGGCGGGCGGGAACTACCGCCAATACTCAGGTACGAGGTTCCAGGCGTAAGGCTTGGGTGGTAAGGCCGGTCCTATCGGCAACTCCTCCGCTTTTCGGTATCTTGCGGTTTCTGCACGGGTGGTCCGAAGAGCGACCGGGGGTGCGCCGCCAGCGATCCTTACCTTATACCTGGGGCCTCTACTTCAACACCCACAACGATTCGGCCGGCAGGCGGGCCGTCACCTCGTCGCCCACCGCGAGCCGGACGTGGGGGGGCAGCGCGGCGCGCAGGGCCGTGCCCGCGGTCTGTAGCTCGTAGTGGACCTGGGTTCCGAGGTAGGAGGCGGAGATGACCCGGGCCCGGAAGGAGTTTTCGCCGCCCTCCAGGCGGACGGCCTCGGGACGGATGGTGAGCGTGAGGGCGCCGGGTGGGGCGGGCCTCCCTAGTTTGAGGTCGCCGAGCGGGGTGTGGGCGGAGCCGTTTTTCGCCAGGCCTTCTATAAAGTTGGTGGCCCCGAAGAAGCGGGCGACCTCGCGGGTGGCGGGGCGGTCGTAGAAGGCCTCGGGTCGGTCGTACATCTGGAGCCTGCCGTCGAAGATGAGGGCGATGCGGCCGGCGAGGATGACGGCCTCCTCCTGATCGTGCGTGACGAAGACGGTCGTGTGGCCGCCCTCGCGCTGGAGCCTGAGGACCAGCTCCCGCATCTCCTCCCTCAGGTTTGCGTCGAGCGCGCTGAAGGGCTCGTCGAGCAGCAGGAGCCTCGGCTCCGTGACGAGGGCGCGGGCGAGCGCGACCCTCTGCTGCTGCCCGCCGGAGAGCTCCTCGGGCGAGCGCCCGGCGAAGCCGTCCATCTGCACGCGGCGGAGGGCCTCTTCCGCCCTCCGTCCGGCCTCTTCCTTGCGCGTCCCGCGCATTCTAAGGCCGAACCCAACGTTCTGGGCGACGCTCATGTGGGGGAAGAGGAGGGGCTTCTGGAAGACCATCGCCGCCTCGCGCCTCTCGGGCGGGGTGCCTACGACCGAGAGGCCCCCCACCCGCACGTCGCCGGCGGTCGGACGCAGCAGGCCCGCCACGACCTTGAGCGCCGTAGTCTTGCCGCACCCGGAGGGGCCCAGGAGCGCGACCAGCTCCCCCGGCTCGACCGCGAGGCTCAGGTTCTCTAGCGCCGGTTCGTCCCCACCGTAGCGGTGGCAGACGTTCTCCAGTTCGAGGCGGGCGCTCACGAGACCTTACCGGGGCCCACGAAACCGCCCGCCCTCTCGCCGGGCTTCAGGACGCGGAGGGCCAGGACCAGCGCCAGGACCGCGGGCAGGGCGAAGGCCAGGGCCAGGGCAGAGGTTATGACGGGGTCGTTGCCCGAGGCGGCGGAGAAGAGGAGCATGGGCAGGGTGACGACGCTGCCGCCCCCGATCAGGAGCGTCAGCACGTACTGGCCCCAGGAGATCAAGAACGCGAAGAGCCCCGCCACCGCCACCCCGGGCAAGACCCCCGGCAGCGTAACGCGCAAGAAAGCCTGCCACGCGCTCGCGCCGAGGGTCCTGGCCGCCTCTTCCAGCTCGCCGGTCCGCTCGGAGAAGACGCCAGCCAGGATCAGGGCGGTGTATGGCACTGTCGGTACCAGGTGGACGAGAAAGACGCCGAAGACCGTGTCCGCGAGCCCGAGCCGGATAAAGGTGACGTGGACGCCCATCGTCGAGGCCAGCGGGGGCACCAGGATAGGAAGCAGGACGAAGAAGATCACGAGCCCCTTGAACCGCCACTCGTAGCCACCTATCGCCATCCCAGCCGGCAGCCCGACCGCCACCGAAGCCGCAGCCGTCGCCAACCCTATAAGGAGGCTGTTGAGCGTCGCCCCGAGCACCCCGCCGCCGGGCTCGACGAGGTGGGCCACCCCGCGCGGCGACCACGCGGTCGGCAGCAGGTCTGGGAAACGCCACTCCCCGGCGACCGCCCACAAAACCAGGGGTACAAACGGCAGCGCGACCAGCGCCGCGGCGAACGCGAGCCCCAGGTTGCCCCCCTTCTTACCCACGGCGTCCCAGGTTCCTGGCCAGCCGCAGGTACAGCGCCGCGACCGCCCCGGTGATTAGGGCGATGAGGACGTTTATAGCCATCGCCGTAGGCCGCGCCGACAGGTCTATGTCCCGATACTCGTTGTAGGCCATCACGGGCAGTATCGTCGGGTAGGACTTGCCAAGCAGGTACGGCACCTCGAAAGCCCCGAACGTAAACGCGAAGACCAGCAGGCTCGCCGCCACCACGGAGGGTGAGATCACCGGAAAGACCACATACCAGAACCGCTGCCACGCCCCCGCCCCCAGAGTGCGGGCCACGTCCTCCAACTCCGAGGCAACACCTCTCAGCGAGGCCAGCACCACGAGCGCGATAAACGGCACCTCCTTCCAAACGTAGGTCAGGATAATGCCGACGGAGTACTCGTCGTAGAGCAGGGCGGGAAAGTCCCCTGGCTCGCCGACCAGGCCGAGAAGGGCCGCGAGCCTGGCGCCCAGCCCGGTCTGCCCGACGATGAGGGCAATACCCACGGCGGCCACGAGGTGGGGGATCGTGATCGGCAACTGGAACACCACCGCCGACACCCTCCCGCTAGACCTCCTGAGCGCGAGCGCGGCGACCACCGCCAGCACCGTCGCGACGCCGGTCGAGACCCCCGAGACGTACAGGGTGAGGACTAGCGAGTCGAAGAAGTCCTCATCCGAGAGGATCTCTCGGTACGCGTTGAGCGTGAGATCGGTCATGCCGATGGCCGGCACGTAGCCTAAAGATTGCACGAAGGCGACGACGAGCCCGCCCGCGAAGAGAACCCCGATCACCACCAGGGCCGGGGTCAGCAGCAGCGCGATCTTTAACCGCCCACCCAACCCCTAGTCCTCCAGAACCTCTTCTTGCCACCCCTCTTCGAGCCCGAGCAGCCACTCCGTCCGGGCCTCGGGCACCCGGTTCTCCTGCAGCGCGCGGGTCGGAAGCGTCGCACCTCCTTCGGGCTCGGCAAACCCCTCGCGCGCCTCTTCCGGTAGCCGGTCGAGGCTAAGGGCGGTGAGGTCCCCCCAGCCTTTCGGGTCCTGCTTCTCCCTCTGGGCCTCCGGGCTCTCCAGGAAGTTCGCCACGACCTGCGCCCCTGCCTTGTTCGGGCCGTTTAGCGGGATGGCGAGGTAGTGGGTATTGTTGAGGGTGCCACCTTCGAGCAGGTATGAGC
>JACDFX010000164.1 GCA_013815575.1 Rubrobacter sp. | reverse complement strand
TGCGCGACCAGCTCTACATGGTTCTGAGAGAAGGGGTGCGCAACGCCGTCGCCCACTCCGGTTCCGACCGGATAACGGTTGAGGTCGGGATCACCCCGAGGCAGGTCACGGCCGTGGTCAGGGACCATGGGGGTGGCTTCGACGCACAAGAGCCGGCCCAGGAAGGCATAGGCCTCCGGTCGATGGAGGAGCGCGCTTCGCTCCTCGGGGGCACCTTCGAGCTTGGGCCTGACCCTGAGGGCGGTGCCCGGGCCAAGGTGCGCCTACCCCTCGTGAAGGAGAGGGGCGCATAGAAGGCCGCCCCATAAGGGTGATCCTGGCCGACGACCACGCGATGGTGCGCCAGGGGTTCTCGGAGATGCTCTCGGCCGACGCGGGCATGGTGGTGGTCGGGGAGGCCGAGAACGGCCGGGAGGCCGTGGCGCTCGCCGAGAGGACCAGGCCCGACGTGGCGATCCTGGACGTAGAGATGCCGGTCATGGGCGCGCAGGCCGCCCTGAAGAAGATGCTGGACCTCTCCCCGCCCCCGAAGGTCGTCATCGTCACCGTCTTCGCCGACAGGCGCCTGGTGCAAGAGCTCTTAGCACTCGGGGCGAGCGCCTACCTCTCCAAGGGCGCCTCCATGCGGACCCTCCTCGACACCGTGCGCTCCGTCGCGCGCGGCGGTGACGAGGAGAACGTGATCGTCTCTGTGCCCCGCGAGACGCTGCACAGGACCGAGAAGGACGACCCTGGGGGCGACCTCACCCCCAGGGAGCGGGAGGTCCTCCTGCTCGCCGCCCGCGGCCTCAGCAACGGCCGGATCGGGGAGAACCTCCACCTCTCGAAGACGACGGTCAAGCGCCACCTCTCCAACATCTACGAAAAGCTCGGGGTCCACTCCAGGGGCGAGGCCGTCGGCAAGGCCATCTCTGAAGGTTGGATCTCCTCCTGGGACATCTCCCGAACCACCGACTAGTGGGTCACTTGTCATGAGCGTACCCATTCGGTTTTGGGAGGAGTATGCTGGCGTACTTCTACCGTCTTTTTTCCAGGAGGCCGCCGATGACCCGCCGCCAGAAGAACCCTCTGAGAGAACCGACCTCCGAGGAGCGCCAGTGGCTGGCGCGTATCTCTTGATCCCACGCCGAGCCGGCCTCCCATGTCGCTCGCGCGAAGGGACTTCTGACCGTGGCCGCCGGCAAGAGCTACACTGAGGCGGCCAGAGCCGCCGGGCGTCGCTCGGGCGACGCGGTCTCCGACTGGTAGCGCGCTTCAATCGGGAGGGCGTGTGCGCCCTGGGGTTGAGCGTGCGCGTGACGCTGCCCGAGGATCTGCCGCCGTTGAGGATGTTGTTGGTTCTGGACAACCTCACCGGGCACAAAAGCCCGGAGCTTCTTCTGTGGATGTTCTCAAGAGGGGTCATGGTGCTCTACACGCCTTTGGGCGCCTCCTGGCTGAACATGATCGAGTCGATGCAGCGCATCATCGTCCGTCGGACACTGGAAGGACACCACCCCGAGAGCCCAGAAGAGATCGTCGAGTGGCTCGAAGCGGCGGCACGCGGTTGGAACCTCCGAGACCATGGTCGCGTGGGTGAGGCCCGGATGCTCCAGGGGACCGCGGTACAGATCGGGAACATGAGTGTGAGGTAACCGGCTTCTCCAAGCGCTCGGATGGCCCGCGTGACGGCGGTCCAGTCGTTGTCGTTCTCGATTGCCGGTGCGCGCGGCAGCAATTCGCGTGCGAGGAGGTCGCGCAGTTCGGCGCGGAAGGTCTTATCGGAGTCGGTCAGAAGAAAGTCGCGTATCTTGGCCTCGTAACATAATTCTAATCCGTACGTTCGGTCCAGCATTCGCGAGTTGGGTCTTTGCCAGCGTAGCTCGGGACCCGCTGCTGCTCACAGATCACCGCCTTCTTCGGCAAGACGCTTGAGTTCCTTACTCAGGAGGGCGAGGCGGGCCTCTTTTACCAGGGGCACCTCTCGACGGCGGCGCCTGACGTGATCCAGGTCTATGTCTACGGTGATCAGGGCCTCCTCGTGGAGGGGTCCTTCCGCCACGACGGTGCCCCAGGGGTCGACGACGTGCGAGTAGCCCCAAAAAACGAGGTTATCCTGTTTTCCTACCCGGTTTACGAAGATCACGTAACTCTCGAGCATGCGGGCGTAAAAGCGTGTGATCCCACGCCAATAGTCCTTCGTGTCCAACGGTTCGGAGTAAGGATAGGAACCGCTGTCGGCGGGAATTATGAGCACCTGGGCCCCGTCCTGAACCGCGATGAAGGGTAGGAACGGTTGCCAGGCGTCGTTGCAGATCAACATGGCCATGCGGCCGAGTTTGGTATCGAAGGCGCGCATGCTCTGTCCCGGGTTGTAGTGTTTCCTCTCTTCGTAGATCCTGTAGTTTGGCAAGTAGAGCTTGCGGTGAAGGTGGAGAAGGGCCCCTTCTTCGAGGTAAGCCGCGCTGTTGTAGGTTTGGAGGTCCCGCCCCTCCTCACAAAACCCCACGACCACCGCCGTCTCTCCCGCCTCCTCGGCCAGAGAGTTGATGGGCTTGCTTCGCGCCTTGATAGGGATCTCGTCGTCAAGCTCTCCCAGCGGGTAGCCGGACAGGCTCAACTCGGGGAAGACTATGAGGTCTGCGCCCCTGGCCTTGGCTTCGGCCACAACCTCTTTCGCATGGCGGAGGTTTTCGTCGGTGTCGCCAAGGATGCAGTCAACCTGGGCTAGGGCTACCCGCATGGCTCCCTATTATCCCTCTCCCGTTGGCGCGCGTACCGGCACCTCGGTGCGGCGGCGAGGGGGTACTCGGTGGGCAATAATAAAGAGGCTCCGGTCTCCATAGCTTAATCCGATTGTACTTTACGCCTCGCGCCGATTGAAGCCCGATGACCCATCGTCGGACCATAAGAAATCAAAGCATAAGCGAAGCTTATAAGGGACTTGGGGGAAATGCCCTGGACGTTGGCCGTGCCTGGGTTCGTGGCACGAAAAGGAGCTACGACGGCATCGTCGTCGGTTGCGGGGCCCCGAATCCGCGGCCCTTTATCTGTTGAGCAACACCCGCGATGGCCGAACTTTAGCCCCGGCCATCGCCGTCGGGCCGTTTGCTAGATAAATCCGTTCTCACTTAGCCACTCTTCGGCTACCTGGTCTTCAAGCTGACCCTCCACGTCGACCTTCGCGTTCAGCGCCTGCAACTCCTTGGTGGTGAGCTTCTTGGAGATGGGCGCGAAGAGCTTTTCGATCTGCGGATTCTTCTCGATCACTTCCTTACTCACGTTAAGCGCCGGGTTGTAGATCGGGAAGAAGCTCTTGTCGTCTTCGACGAGCTCGAGATCCAGGTTGGCGATGCGCCCGTCCGTCTGGAACACCTCGCCGAAGTTGCAACGCTCGCCCCTGTCGGTCTCCTGGTAGATCTGTCCCTCGTCGATCTTGACGACGTTCTCGGTCGGGAACTGGAACCCGTAGGCTTTCTCCATCCCCGGCAGGCCGTCGTCGCGGGTTGAGAACTCTGTTCCCACGCATACGGTGGCCTCTTCCGGGTTCTCCTCGACAAGCTGCTTGAAGTCCGAGAGCTTCTTGACGCCGAGCTTGTCGTAGGCCTCGCTGCGCACGGCCATGGTATAGGTGTTGTTGGCCGGCGCGGGCGGAGAGAGCCACTTGATGTCGTTCTTGAGATCCTCTTCGGCCACGGCCTCGAACTGTTTCTGGCTGTTGGGGATCGGCTTCGTATGTTGCAGGTAGGTGATCCAACCCGTGCCGGTGTACTCCCAGTACATGTCGAGCTCGCCGGATTCCAGCGCCTTCCGGGCGGCGACCGATCCGGCCAGGCCGGTCTGGTCCTCGACCGTCGCCCCCGCGTTTTCGAGAACTTGCAGCGTGATCTGGCCGAGGATCAGCTGCTCGGTGAACTCCTTGGAGCCGACGGTAAACTCGGCGCCGGAGAGGTCTACGCTACCTGATGATCCCCCGCCACCGGCGCCCCCGCAACCTGCGGCGATCAGGGCCAGGACTGCGAAGAGCCCCAGTAGTTGCGTCAGCTTTGCACGTGTCGTTCGCACAGCGATCCTCCTTTAGAGTCTTGTGTGGTCGAGGGCTTCACGGTGGTTCCGGCTACAGGCCCTTGGGGCGCAGGACGTCTTCGGCCACGCTCGCCAGCCAGTCGATGAACAGGGCCAGAATGGCGGTCAGGCCGCTGCCGACGACCAGTACCGTATCCTCCCGGCCCAGACGGAGGGCGTTGTTGATCAGCTCTCCCAGGGTCCCTGCGCCCGTGAACGTCGTCAGCGTGGCGGTGCCCACGTTGATGATCAGGGCGGTCCTGATGCCGGCGAGGATGATGGGCACGGCGAGGGGCATCTCGATGCGGAAGAGCACCGCCGTCTTCGTCATTCCCATGCCGCGGGAGGCCTCGATGGTGGAGCGGTCGACCTGCTGAAGCCCCACCATGGTGTTGCGCAGGATCGACAGAAACGAGTAAGCCACCAGGGCGACGACGGCCGGCCAGAACCCGCCGGCCCAGACGACGGCCAGGATCGCCAGCAGCCCGATGGAAGGGATCGCCTGCCCTATGTTGGCTATGCCGACTATGGGCGTCGTCACCCGCCGGGCGAACGGCCGGGTAAGCAGTATGCCGACACCCACGGCCAGCACGACGACGATCACGGTGGAGACGGCGGCGAGCTGTATGTGCTCGATCAGCCGAGCGGTGATGACGTTCGCGTTGATGCTGCGCCGCTCGATGCTGTCGAGATCTTTGCTACCTATGTACAGGTAAAGGGCAAGGCACGCGAACGCGAGAAAGATGGGCATCGCGAGGTAGCGTAACAGGCGCGCCGCGCCGCCGGGGCCTTTCGCAGGGGTCTTATATAGAGTTGTCATTGCCCCTCATCTCCGTCCTGCGGATCCCGCTCAGTCCTCTCGTGCGGCTGTTCCTCTTCCGAGGGGCTCATGTGGCGGTCCTGCTCGTGCGGGCGCATGGTGTTGATCGCCTCCAGCACCGTTGTGAAGTCGACCACGCCCTGGTAGCGCCCCCCCTCGTCGACGATGATGGCCGAGCCTTTGTAGGACGTGATCATTGTGTCCAGGGTATCGTAGAGGTTCGAGTCGACCTCGACGATGGCCACCGCAGGCCTGCCGGCCTCTTCGAGAGAGACACCGTCGTGCTTGATGTCCTCGGTGCCGACCCACCGCATGGGCCGGTCCTCATCATCCAGCAGCAGCACGTAGCCCTTGCCTGAGCTTTGCATCTTGTTGCGCGCCTCGTCCTGGCTGTCGGTGAGCCTGGCGACCGGCCAGTCGGCCGTCTCGATGTCCGAAATCCGGCTGAGGCTCAGGCGCTTGATGGAGGGCCCGGAGCCGATGAAGTTCTGGACGAACTCGTCGGCGGGGTCGGTCAGGATACTCTCGGGCGTATCATACTGGGCAATCCTGGACTGCTGCTTGAGGATCGCTATGCGGTCGCCCATCTTTATGGCCTCGTCTATGTCGTGGGTGACGAAGACGATGGTCTTCCGGATCTCCTGCTGGA
>JACDFX010000163.1 GCA_013815575.1 Rubrobacter sp. | reverse complement strand
CAGTGTAGCGGCCGTCCTCGGGCTCCGCCGGCCGTCCGGGACCCCCGAAACGGCCCACGGCGCCCGTTTTACGCCTTGTAGGCGTATCCGGTGCCGCGAGGATCGCTCGTGAGCGCCTCGGCGAAACCTCCGAAGGGTACGGATCCCCCGTTTCTCGGGCACCATTCGCCGAAGTGGGGGAGATGGGGGTGGCCGGTGGTCTCGAGGATCGTCCTCTCTGCGCGCCGGTCGTGGCGGGGTCGGGGTGGCCGTGGTATCCGCATCGTGCGAACATAGAAGAAGGATGACTAGCTCGGGCGGCACACGGACGAAGGCGACTCCCGGGCGGATGGGCGGCCGCGAGGACGCCGTCCGGTGGGCGCGCTCTCTCTTGTCCGGTGGAGATTTCGTGGTCCTCGACTCGGAGACCACCGGCCTCGGCACCCCCATAGACTTCGTCGAGATCGGCGTCGTATCCTGCCGGGGAGAAACCCTGTTCGACTCGCTGATCAAACCCTCGTGCCCCGTGGACCCCGGGGCGTCGCGCGTCCACGGCCACACCGCAAGAAGCCTCATGGGGCAGAGGCGTTTCGTCGAGGTCTACCCGGATCTTTTGGATGCGCTGTGGGCCAAGCGGGTGGTCGTCTACAACGCCCCCTACGATCGCAGGGTGTGGGAAGCTGCGGTGGGGCGCCTTGGGGCGCGGGCGGCGCTGGCCGGCAAGCTCCCCCCCTGGGAGTGCGCGATGCGCGCGTTCGCGGCCTACGTGGGGGAGCGTTCGAAGAGAGGCGGCCACAAAAACCAGAAGCTGGTGGGCGGCGACCACACGGCCATCGGGGACGCCAGGGCCACGCTGCGCCTGATAGAGTGGATGGCCGAAGGTGCTTGATCGGGCGAGAAGTACGCAGGAAGTCGGCGGTGGCCGGCCGCGTGGCGGCCGGGGCGTCCTCGCCGAAACCGACGAAGCGGGCGGAACCTCCTCGGATCTCCTTGGCCGTCAAACCCTCGACACTGCGGCAGAAGGGGTACGAGTTCGAAGTGGTTACGATCGGCGGGTTTGGTAGATCGGTTCCGTGGACTCCTACTTTGCCAACGCCTTCGACCAGCATCTGCTGCTGGAGCTCGCAGGAGGGCGCTTCTTCGAGCGGGGTGAGGACTATTACCGCCGCGGGGCGGTACGTTCCCTCGTCGAGCACGAAGGATTCCTTACGGCCAGGGTGATCGGCACCCAAGAGTACCGGGTGAGGTTCCGGGCAAAGGAAAACGGCGGGCTCTCCTACTCGTGCAGTTGCCCGGTGGGGGAGGACGGGCTCTTCTGCAAGCACTGCGTGGCCGTGGGGCTTGCCCGACTCGAGAAGGGAGCGGGGGAGAGGCGGCCGGCGGAGGGTGGGAAGGAAGGTCTCAGCATGGAAGGGCTGGGGAGCTTCCTTGAGGAGCAGGACAAGGGTGTGCTGGTGCGTCTTCTCCTGGAGCAGGCCATGGAGAACGAGCGGCTGCGTGGAAGGCTGCTCATGTGGGCCGCGCGCATGGGACCCGAAGGGGTAGACCTCGCCACCTTCCGGAAGGCCATAGACGATGCCTTCCGACCGGGTGAACTGTTGGGCTACGGGTCGGTAGCGGACTTCACCCGGGGCATCGAGGATGTACTCGAGTCCGTGGCCGAGCTTTTGAAGGAAGGGCACGGCGAAGAAACGCTCGATCTCTGCCAGTACGCTCTCAAGGCTGCCGAGGGCGCTATGGACTACGATGCGGAAGGTTACGTCGGTGAGGCCCTGGAGGGACTGGAAGAGATCCATCATGCGGCCTGCAAAGAACTAAAGCCGGATCCAAAAGCGCTGGCGCGGCGGCTGTTCGACTGGGAGGTTGGCGGCCACCACGATACCTTCTTCGAGGCGGCGATAACCTACGCCGACGTGCTGGAAGAGGAAGGACTGGCCGAATACGGGAGGCTTGCCGAGGAGCGGTGGGCACAACTCCCCGTGCTCGGTCCCGGGGAGAAAGACCCGCAGGGCCACTATGGGAAGCGCTCTCGCATAACCCACGTCATGGAGGCTCTGGCCCGGCAAAAGGGAGACGTAGAGAAGCTGGTAGCCGTGATCAGCAGGGACCTCTCCGGACCGCACCGGTACCTCAGGATCGCAAGCATCTACACCGAAGCCGGCCAGAGCGAGAAGGCCCTCGAGTGGGCCGAGGAAGCGATGTGGGTCTTTCCCAACAACAGGCATCCGGGGTTGCGCGAGTTTGTAGCTCGGCAGTACCATCACAGGGGTCGTCACGAAGAAGCCACACGGCTTATATGGCCGCACTTTGCCAAATCTCCCCGCCTCGAAAGCTACGAAGAGCTAAAGCAGCACGCCGAGCGCGCCGGCCGATGGGGGCAGTGGCGCAACAAAGCGCTGGAATTCCTGCGCGAAGACACAGCGAGGAGGAAAGAAGAATCCAAACAGAGTTACCTCTCGCTGCCGGTGGATCACTCGGAGTTGGTACGGATCTTTCTGTGGGAGGGCGACATCGAGGCCGCCTGGCGGGAGGCGCAGGAGGGCGGTTGCTCAGAGAACCTGTGGCTCGAGCTTGCCGCCCGCCGAGAAGAGGAGCACCCGGAGGAAGCGCTGGCCGTCTACGAAAGCAGGATCGAGCCGCTGATAGAGCAGACCAATGGCGCCGCCTACAAGGAGGCCTGCGAGCTGCTCGCGAAGGTGGGCGATCTCATGCGGAGATTGGACCGCGAGGAGGAGTTCGAGGAGTACCTCGAGCTGATCCGCACCGAGTACAAACGCAAGCGCAACTTCGTGAAACTGCTAGAAGGGCTGAGGTGAAGCGAACCCCCCCGCTTCCTCCGGAGACCCGGGTGGTGAGCATCGAATGAGAATCGAGGATCTCATCCGGTCGATCGGGGAGGGCAAGGTCCTGATTACGGACCACGCCGACGAAGAGGCCGAGGCCGACGTGCTGTCTTTCGACGAGGTCTACTTCTCGCTGGTGCACGGCGAGATCATCGAAGAGTACCCCACGGACAGTCCCTACCCGAGCTGCCTGGTGTACGGGGACACCTTCGGAGGCGAGCCGGTCCACAGCGTCTGGGCATACAATAGGGAGAGCGGTTTTGCGGTTGTGGTAACCGTGTACCGGCCAGAGCCGGCGCGCTGGGAGCCGGACTGGAAGACGAGGAGGAGATCGTAGAGATGGCTTTAGAAGAGAGGTTCAAGGAGGCGTTCGAGGTCTGCCCGGTATGCGGCGGAGAGCTCGTGGAGAAGCGGGTCGAAAAGCTGCTCCGGGGCGGTACGGACACCGCCCGCCTGCAGGTCGACGCCCTGGTGTGCCGGCGTTGCGGAGAGAGGCTCTACCCGGAGGAGACGGTCAGGCGCTTCGAGAAGATCCGACGCAAGCTTTCGCGCGAGGAGACCGACGATCTCACTCTGGTCGGCAGCTCCTACGAGGCGCCGGACGACTGAGGGGACCGACTGCACGGGCGGGGGCCGATCTCCGACCCGAGGAGCAAGGCCAAGTCCGTGGCGCTCACCGACGAAGGGAAGCGCCGCGGCCGAGAGGCCTTCCGAAGACGGTTCGCGTCCGCCCCGTGGGGGCCTTCCGCTCCCGCCGCCCAAAAGCCCCGCATTTTAGAATAATCTTACACACGCAAAGCCGCCCGGCGTGCGCCGTTCGACCGAAACCGCGTACTCAAGCGGAAAACGCCCCTTGTACCGTGTAAGATTATGTAGATAAGCTGCACGAGAGCGATCCGAGGGAGGCCGGGGGTATGACCGAAGCGGAGACGGCAACCGGGCCGGCGGCGCCCCCGGCGCTGCCACTGTCGGCATCCGGAAGCCCCGAGGGGCTCCACCTCGGGGACGCGATCCACTTCTTCCTCTCTGCCAAGCGCGCCGGCGGGCGCTCCGCGCGAACTGTGGACGACTACCGCAAGAAGCTCGAGCTCTTCCAGCGCTGGGTCGCGGAGCAGGTCGGCGGCGAGCACGCCGTCGACGCGCCCTATACAGATGTAGGCGCCGACGAGGTCGAGGCTTACGTCGTCTACCTCAGGGACGCGCGCGGCATGGCCGACTCCTCGCGCAAGAACCACCTGGCGGTCTTGAAGAGCTTCTTCGAGACGCTGCGCAGGAGGCTGAAGGTCGGGAACCCCTTCGAGGACCTCGACGAGGTCCGCTTCCACCAGAGGGCGCCCAAGAGGAGCTACCTCACCAAGCGCGAGGCCGAGATGCTCCTCTCCCCCATAGCCCAACAAGTAACATTAGATACATCAGCCGCCGGTGAGGCGGACGCGGAGGCCGGCGACCCGAAGGCGGCGAGGAAGCGCGCTGTCGCGCGGGCGCTTGCCGCCCGCGATCATGCGGCCTTCTCGATGATGGTCTACGCGGGCCTGAGGATAGAGGAGACGACGGCCCTCGTGCTCGAAGACCTGTCCTTCTCTCGGGGCGAGGAGGAGGCGAGGGTGGCCAGGGGCAAAGGCAACAAGGAGCGCGTCGTGCCCATGAGCCCCAAGTTGCGGAAGAGCCTGAAGCGCTATCTCAAGGTGCGGGACGGGTTGGTCCCGGCCGGGGGGGCCGGAGGGGAGGCGCCTCCCCCCCACCTCTTCCTGAACGAGAAGGGGGGGAGGGTGACGGAGAACACCCTGAGGCGCCGCCTCTACAAGTGGGTCAGGCAGAGCGGCATAAAGAAGGCGGAGATAAAGCCCCACGACCTGAGGCGCACCTTCGGGACGTGGTACCTGCAGGACAACCCCGGGCAGGTGCGGGAGCTGGCCGAGCTGATGGGCCACTCCGACCTCTCCCAGGTCATGAAGTACGCTCTCTCCGACGAGAAGCGCGCCAGGGCCGGGGTCGGGAGGCTGTGAGGGTCCTCCTATGAGGGCAAACTCGGCCAACAATAACGCCCCGTATGGCGGCAGCGTGGCCTGGCAGAAACGGAGAAATTCTTCACCGTCCGAGCACTCGTCGAATATGCGCCCGGATGAGAGGTTATGCGGACTGCGCTGCTACCGGTAGCAAGCGAAAGTATGAAACGTATCTATGCTGGTCCATCGGCGGCTCTCATGGGTGCCGGGCCCGCTTCCGAGAACGCGCTCGGCTGCCCGATACGCTCCGAGCAGACCTGCTCGCAATGTGTGCGACCTGTAGCCGGAGTAACGCTGACAGGAAAATGCCTCCCGAAAGCGTGCTCTGCGACTCGAGAACGGCTTAGGAATGGGGTTGACCGAAGGCATGCGGCCGTCTTTTCTTCTCAAGCCATCTCCACCCATGCGTCGCAGACATTAAGAGTCGGTGTGCTCCGAGAGCCCCGTTTCCATGCAGAATGATGAATGGCGTAGAGTTCTCCTTCCGCGCACTCCGGTGAATAGGGGCGGCCATGCCCGATTCTCTCGGACGTGGCTGCGGGTCAACCCTCCGGCCCTGCGCCCGCGGGAGTTCGTCCCCTCGCGGCATGCCGAAACAACAACGCCGATCCGACGAACAGCGCGACGTAGAACCCGGTAATCCCCAAGACCTCGAACGCGGAGTTGTACGCGGGGACGATCCCGGCGATCAG
>JACDFX010000162.1 GCA_013815575.1 Rubrobacter sp. | reverse complement strand
TCTGCGCCCGGCGGTCGAAGAGGGGCGGGAAGAGCTTTCTCAAATAGTAGAGCCCGGCGAGGCCAGCGAGGAACATCGACAAAGCGTAGGCCGCTATCACCCCGATAGTACCGGCCCCGAGTACGTAGCAGACCCCGACGAAGAGCAGGAACAGGCCCGGGCGTATGAGCTGCTGGACGTAGGCCGCGTAGGTGACGGTCTGGAAGCCCTGGGTGGCCCAGGCGGTCATGCTCATAAAGACGAAGAACGGCAGAACGAACGCGAAAGCGCGGAGCACGGTGGCCATGTACGGCGCGTCCTTGGGCAGGAGGTCGGATAGCAGGCCGGCCCCGAAGAACATCACCACGGAGAGCACGAGGCTTATGGAGAGCGTGATCAGGAGCGCCTGCACGATGGTGCCGCGCACCCTGGCGTCGTCCCCGTGCTCGCGGTGATGCGCGACGTAGCGCACCACGCCGTTCTCCATTCCGAACCTGGACAGGATATGCACCCCGTTGACTACGGCCACGCCCAGCGTGTAGAAACCGTAGAACTGCGCCCCGAGGAGCCGGGCGACGGCGACCTGCGCCACGTACCCGAGCACGCGCCCGATCCCCTGCCCCGCCGTGCTAATACCGGCGCCGCGGGCGACCCGCGCCACGTAGGTGTCTTCCCCCTCCCCCGGACGACCGTCGCGCGCGTCACCCGGCGGCGTTACCGGGGGCGCCTCCGCCTCCGGTTCGGGCGCGGAACCTTGTCCCACCGTGGGCCGGAGCTCGTCTCGTTTGGGGTTCTTGTCCTCGGTCACGGCACGAGATTATAGGGGTTTTCGTCCTGACAGGAAGCCCCGTACATGGAGTACCTAGCCATCCAGGGAACCGCCGGCGTCGGTGAGGACGTAGTCGTCGAACATGCGCCGGACGCGGTCGGGGTCCCCGTCCGCCAGGTTTCGGTTCGCCCCTGGGTCGTTCTGGAGGTCGTAGAGGTGGGGCTCGGAGCGGTCGTTGCGGGAGAACATCAGGTAGCGGTCGTCGCGGGCCCAGACGTGGTCGGCGTAGCCGAGGGTAAAGTGGTCCCTGGACGGTAGCTCTCCGCCATCCATAAGGGTGGAGAGGTACTGGCCTTCCATCTGCTGCTGCGGGAAGAGGCCAAGCAGGCCGAGGATCGTCGGGGCGACGTCGTGGGTGGAGGCGAAATAGTCGCTGGTCTCTCCGGCGCCGAGGCCCTCAGGGTGACGGATCATGAACGGTATGTCCGTCAGCTCGGGCCAGAGCGCGTTGAAGGGCTTGCCGGTAAACCCATGCTCGCCGAGGGCGACCCCGTGGTCGGAGAGGAGGACGAGGACGGTGTCATCGGCCCGTCCGGTCTCCCGCATCTTGTCCATGAAGCGCCCGAACCAGCGGTCAACCATCGTCACCTCGCCGGCGTAGAGGGCGCGCATACGCTCCAGCTCGGCCTCCTCTATCCACTCGGAGCCGCCGTAGTTGGGGACGATCGGGTCGCGGCCGTCGTAGCCGTCTGAGTACATGTTTGCGTACTCCTCGGGCGGGTCCCAGGGCTCGTGCGGGTCGAAGGAGTCGAGCATCAGGAAGAACGGTTGCCCGGCCTCCGAGCGGTCCAGGAAGTCCATTCCACTGGTAAAGAGGCGCGGGGCGAAGTAGTCTTCTTCGGCCCCGCGGTCGCGGGTGTTGGCGAGGTACTGCTGGACCTTGCTGATCATGCCCTCATCGTTGCCGGGAACGGTGTTCCTCTCGACCAGGTCTTTGGGGGCGAGGGACTTCGGGCGGTAGCGGTCGCGTTCCTGGCCCCGGATCCAGTCAAAGACCCGAAAGCCGCGCTGGAAGTTCATCGAGGGGTGGAAGAGCGGCTGGGTGTCCGAGTAAAGGACCGTGTTGTACCCCTGGGCAACCAGCGTCTCCGAGAGCGTGGTCTGGTCCTCCGGGATGGGCTGCCAGCCGGCGGGTTGGAAGGTCTCCCCAGGCAGCTCAACCCTGTTCCTGAAAGGGAAGGTCCTGAGGCCCGTGTGGATTGCGCGGCGGGCGCAGATCGTCGGCAGGGACTCCGGGTAGGCCCGGGTAAACCGGAAACTCTCGCCCGCCAGGGCGTCCAGGTTCGGGGTCTGGACGCGGTCGTTGCCGTAGACGCCGAGGTGGTCTTTGCGCAGGCTGTCCAAGACGATCAGGATAACGTTCATGCTCTTACCTCCGAAAAGTGAGTCTCCGCGCCCGGCTCTTCCAACCGGGACGCCGCGGCCTATTCTAGATCAAACCGGCGGGAGGGCGGGCGAACTTCCAGAACTTCGACGGCTCCCGCGTTTCACCGACAGGCAAAACCCTCCGGGATGTGGGCAGAGAAACGGAGTCGTGAAGGACTAAACTGCCGTCGGCACAGCCCCAAGGCCTCCGACACGCCCAAGTCTTCCCAACGCGCGACCCCAAAGCCAAAGAGCCGAGGGTGAGGCCGCAGGCCGAAGTGTGCTGAAGGCCGCTACAAGCGGCGTGCTCCTCAGTACGCTCCCTCGCGGCGCAGGACGGCGCCGAGGGTCTTTAGTACGATCTTGAGGTCGAAAGAGAGTGACCAGTTCTCCATGTAGTAAAGGTCGAGGCGGACCATGTCCTCGAAGGAGAGGTCGCTCCGGCCGCTGATCTGCCAGTACCCCGTCATACCCGGCACCGCACCCAACCGCCTCTTGTCTTCCTCCTCCATCTTCAAGAAATCCCGCACCGGCAGCGGCCTGGGGCCCACGAGGCTCATCTCACCTTTGAGGACGTTGACGAGCTGGGGCAGCTCGTCCAGGCTCCAGCGTCGGAGGACCCCCCCCACGCGGGTCACGCGGGGGTCCCGCTTTATCTTGAAGATCGGGCCCTGCGCCTCGTTCATCTCCTCCAGCCCCCCCTGTAGCACCTCGGCGTCGGCCCGCATGGACCGGAGCATGAGACAGACGAAGGTCTTCTCGTCCGCGCCCACCCTCTTCTGCTTGAAGAGCACCGGCCCGGGTGAGTCGAGCCGAACGGCCGTGGCGACCACGAGGAAGAGCGGCCAGAGGAGCAGGATGCCGGCCATCGAAACGGCCACGTCGAGGGCGCGCTTTAGGGCTCGCTGAGAGTTGTCTAACCGGGGGTAGCGGACCTCCAGCAGCGGCATACCCATGCCCTCGGAGAGGATGGTCCGGCCGCGCATCAGGGCCAGGGCACCGGGCACGACCCGTAGAGGAATACCGCGAAGGCGCACCGAGTGGAGTAACTCCAGAAGCCCGTCATCCGGCAGCCGTTCCGCCCCGGCGAGGACGACCACGCGGGCATCCGTGCCGTCCAGCGCGGAGCGGAGCGCGGCCAGGTCCGCCGCGCCGCCCTCCAGGTCCACCTCGCCCGCAAGGACATAGGCCCCGCCCGCGCGCTCCATCGTCTGCAGTACCCGCGCCCGGTCGGGCTCCCGGCCGGCCACAAGCACGGGCGTCTGGCCGAGGCCACGTCGATAGACCCGCGCCACGCCCCGCTCGAAGAGCAGCCTCATCGCGCCGGCGCAGGAGAAGCCCAAAAGGGCGGAGACGAGAATGCCGACGAGTCCCAGGCCGCTCTCAGGATAGACCGCCGCCCCGGCGAGCGCGAGCCCGGCCCAACAGAAGGAAGCCCCGATCAGGGCCCCCGGGTTACGCCTGACCGGCGCCCTGTCGTAGAGCCGGAAGGCGGCGAAGACCACGATCCACAAGCCGACCAGCAACGGCGCCAGGGAGACCCGGTCGACTCCGTCGTTGCCCGAAAGCCGCGATGCCCCCAGCAGGCCGGAGAAGAGCGCGGCCGCGTCCAGGGCCGCCAGCACCAGCACGCTCAGGGAGCGCCGCAAAGATTTGAAGCCAAGAAGGCTTTTCAGGATGTTTTTCAAGAACCGCACGGACACCTACCCGGTACCAGTATACCGCCCGCGCCGAGACCGACTTCCGAGGAACGGAGACGCCGCGCCCGCGGCATCCTCCCCGGCTAGAAGAGTTCCCGGCTCAGTTGCTCACCAGGTACTCTTCGCCGCACCTTCTGTCCTCGCGGCAGAAGGCCTTCCTGGGCGTGACCCTCGCGTAGTTGTATACGCGGGAGTCGACCTCGATGCCCCGCCGACGCGCTGCGGTGCCGACGTAATGGTTACGGACGATCTGCAGCCCCGCGCCACCGTAGGGCGACCCGTCGGGGTTTTCCTTCGGGTAGCGGTAGAAGGCCGTGTGGACATGCACCCTGCCGACCGCGATGTTGCCCCCGCCGGTGTCGCCAGCGTAGCCGATCACGGTATTCCTCGTTACCCTGTCACCCTTGCTCAACCTGTCCCCGTTATTGGTCCCGAGGGCCTCCAGGTGCGCCGAGAGGTTCACGTACTTGCCGTTGCACGCCTTGATGGAGACGAAGATCCCGTAGTCCGCGTGGGTCTGGTTGCGGCCGGCGTAGGTCACCGTGCCGCAGGAGAAGGGCGAGAAGACGTGGTCCCACCTGTTCAGAGGATAATCCACAGCGTACTTGTCGTTGGCGTAGTACGGCTCGGCGCACCGACCGTAGCCGAGGTTGCCGTGGGTGTACTGACCCCAGAAGTTGGGGACGCCGATCTGGGTCCACCCGGTAGGTATGCCGTCACCGCCGGAGGCGTTCGCGCGGTAACCGTGCTGGGTCTGTACGAAGAAGCGGGGGTCCGCCCGCCAGCACCCCTCTGCGATGCGCGTCTCGCCGCCGCCCTTGGTGGTCGTCCGCGTTGCCGTGATCGAAGGCCCATCGTCGGAGGCCGCGGCGGCGAGATCCACGGGCGCCTTCCCATCTTCCTGGCGTTTCACCGCGCTCGCCTCCGGACCCGAAGGGTAAAGCGCCTCGGGCGAGTTGGCCCCCGTCAGACCGAGCGAACCTACCGACCGCGACGGCCGCTCGAAGCGCACGTCGGAGAGCAACTCTTTGCTGCGGGCATCCAGGCCCCGCCCTTCCGGATCATCCGCGTACGCGTTGATCTTGTAGACTCGCCCGTTGACCGGCACGTAGACCGCGGTGTAAGGGGTGCCGCCCGGTATGGGCCCGACCGCGACGCCCTCGTGCTCCCTGGCGACGTTCACCGCCTCGCGTTTCAGAGGAAGGCCCGGGTAGTCGGCCAAGACCGCGTCGACCTCTGCGTCTATGTCCTGCGGCTTCAGCTCGTAGGCCAGCGCGACCCGCAGCGCCGGCTTCCCGCCGTGGTCGTGGGCCTCGCCGGTGTCCGGATACCAGAGCGTGTAACCGTAGGTGTCATCGTAGGTGTAGGTTTCCCGCTCGACATTCCACCCCGCCGGGTGGACAACCGCAGCCCCGACGGCCTCGCCCCCCGTCTTCTGGGCCACGGGCGTGCCGGGGGACTGGGCCTGAGCACCCGCGCCGGACCCTACGACTCCCATGACTGCAGCCAGTGTAAGGAGCACGAAGCCCAATATGTTGTAGCGGTTGCGCATTTCCCCCTCCAGAGAAAACGGTACTTGTGTAAGTCATTATCGGACATAAGCACCGCGACTTATAGGGGGGTCGCTTACCTGGACTTTAGCCGTCACGCTACATAGCAA
>JACDFX010000161.1 GCA_013815575.1 Rubrobacter sp. | reverse complement strand
AGGGCGTAACAAACACGTTGCATACTAGCGTCATGCAGGGCTTGTGGAATACGGCCGCGGGTGTACTCCCGGCAGGCGGGTCCTAGAGTTCGTCGAGGGCGGCGCGGAGCTTCTCCTCTTCCTCCAGCAACTCCGAGAGCCGGACGCGCAGTTCGGCGGATTCGGCCTCTACTTCGGCGAGGCGTAGGGTGAGTTCACGCTCCTTCGCGGCGGTCTCTGGGGTGCGGCCCTTCTGGCGGTAGCGGTCGCGGACGTTCTTCAGGCGTCGGGCCGCCTCCTGGCGCACGCGCTCCCGGTCTGACTTGAAGTCTTCGCCGCCCACGTATTCCCGTACGCGCTTGACCTTCGCGTCGGAGAGAAGGCCCGAGATGATCTCCGCCGAGCTTTGCTTGAAATACTTTGCCACGGTCGTCCGTCCTCCTGTCGATGCCCTGCTCATTGTAACCCCGGGGGCGAAGCCGTGAACGCCGCCTAACCGCCCGCTGCCTTCAGCACGTCCCGCACGAGGATGCGGCCTCCGGCCCCGGTACCCTCGACCGCCGAGAGGTCGAGCCCGAGCTCTTCGGCCTTCTTCCCGGCGGCGCGGGTCGCCGCCGGTCCCGAGCCGTCCCGTTCCGGGTCTTCGGCCGGCTCTCCGGGTTCGGTCTCAGGGCTACCTTCGGGGCCGGCGGGGAGCTCGCGCGGGCCCTCTTCCCCGCCGGTGTCTCCCTTGCCTGTGCCGCCCCGCGACCTCCTGAAGTCCGGGTCGAGGAGTTGGGGGTTGTTGTCTATGACCTGCAGGGCGCGGTCTACGCTGCCGAGGATCCTCTCCAGCTTCACCTTCAACTGGACCTGGGCCTCCACACCCTTGATCCTCAGCTTCACCTTGTCGACGTAGGCGTCCACGCCCACGCTGATGTTCAGGAAACCCGCCAGCTCCGCCCGGGCCGAGATGTGCGCCCGGAGCTCATCGACCTCGAGGTCAAGCTCCTCGACCTTGAGCACGGGGATATCGAGGACGACGTCCGTGTCGTCGTCCGCCTCCCTCGCGGCCTTCGCCCGCGCCTCTTCGTCCAGGCGGTCGTCAGGTTCTCGCTGTGTCACGCCGGTTTCCCATAAGAGAATGCACCTCGCCGTCGTCTTTTAGACTTAGTGCCCCCGCCATCCGGGGCATAAACGCCGTCCCCTGGTCTGGCCTTTGGCCCTCCGGAGTCTAACTTCGGTCCTTGGCGGGTAGAAAACGTACCAAGTCGGAGAGGACGCGGACGGACGAACCGCGTCCGGAGATCAGAGGGAGAGGAGACCCCGTGGCAGAGGGCGGTCAGCAACAACAGGGCGGGCAACAGCAGCAACAGCAGCAGCCGAGTCCGGTGCAGCTCATGGGAAAAGCTCTGACGGACATTCGCAAGGTGCAGAACATGCTGGAGCTTCAGAACCCGGGGCAGACCGAGGCGATCAAGATGCAGCGGGAGGCCGGGGACTTGGTATGGCAGGTGATCCAGACCATGCAGCAGTCTCAGCAACAGCAATCCCAGTAGCCGCTCGCCTTAGTGGGCTTCTCTTCAGAACCGTAATCCAGGCCTACCGGCCGCGGTGGGGCCTCCGCAACCCCTCCCGGTTGCGCGACGCCCAAGAATCCATGCCGCCCCGCCACCGGGAGAAGGCGTGGTCCGAACCGGGTCTGGCGCGGCGCTTCTCGCACACGCTGTCCATCAGGGCGCAGGCGAACAGGAAAAGCTCGTGGTCCCCGCCGGCGTCCGGGTGCAGCCGGGCCAGGAGCAGCCGCCACGTTCGGCTGTCTTGCAAATACCTTTCCCCTCGGGAGAATCCTTCGGACATGCGTACCTCCGGGCTTTTCGAGCATTCTAAGTGGGCAAAGGCCGCACCGTAAACCCGTTTCTTCCGCGACCACAACACTTTGGGGAATCGGGGTGCCACCCCTTCCAAATGCGGCTCGCGGAACCCGCTACAGGGACCTCTGGAACCTTGCTTTCGCCGAGTGTCGGAGCCTATCGGCGCGGTTCGCGGCGGTCCGGCGGGATCTTTATCTCCTTGATTCTCTGCTCGAACTCCTGGGCGGAGTTGGAGTTACCGAACGCCCAGGCGAGGTCCTTTATGTTCTGCTCGTTTGTTCTGACGAAAAGCATTGCCTCCCTGAGCTGCATGTCCTCGAAGGCGGCGACCGCCAGGCCGGTCACGTCCATCGGCTCCGGGACGCCAGCCTTTTGGGACATGGCGTACATCCGGGCCGCCTTGACGAGCTGTTCCTTGAACTCACGTACCCTGGTCTTATCGCCGTTCGTGTCGCCGGCCACTTTGCTCCTCTCCAGAAACCATCACGAAAGTATAGCCTGGCCTCTCTCGACGAGCGAAAGGAAGCCGAGAATGCGAACCAGATACCCGGCACGGCTCGCGCCCGAGCGGGCCTACACCCTGCCTGAGGGCGGGCAAACGAGCAGGTCTTTACTCGACTTCACCGGGCGTCTTGATCCCGGGTTTCAAGGAGCCTCGTCCCGAGCGTGTTGAACTCCTCGTCCATGATCTGCTCGAAGACGTTCCCTAGCTCGTCCTTGGCCACGCTCACCAGCCGCCCTTGCTCGTCCACGTACTCATCCATCACCGGGAGGTCGGCGACGGTGCCGACAACGTCCTCGTCTAAGACCTCCCCGTTCTCGTCGTGGGTGGTCTCGAAGATCCAGCCGGATTCGTCCACGCTGCGCCGGGCCGTCCCGCCGGCGGCGTCCAGGATCCGGGCCACGCGACGCTCGCCCAGCCTTCGGGACAGTTCGCTCTCTTCGCCCCTTTCTCTCGCATCCTCCACGGCGATCCGAAGCGCCGCCTCGGCGATCTCGGACCTGGAAGGGCGAACATCCTCCTCCATCCGAAGCTCCGACCGGAGCCTCTCCAGTTCGGCGCCGAGCTGTTTGGAGAGGTTGAAGGTGATGCCCACCCGCTCCGGCCTCTCGTCCCAGGAAACGACGGCGCCTGGCGACCCGCGAGACTCCGAAAGCGTTTGTTTCTCGTCGGCAGCTTCGGAACTCTTGCTCAAGATGGTTCCCATGAGGTCTTCCGGCACGCTTCTTCTCTTGCCCATGCTTTCGCTTATCCCCCTTCGGCGAGCCGCTTTGCCAGGCGGTCGTAATCGACGGCCCCGTGGCTCCTTTTCGCGTACTCGAAGATGTGTTGGCCGAAGCCCGGCGCCTCCGAGAGCTTCGAGTTGTAACGCACGGCCGGCCAGACGTTATCGGGGAAGTGTCGCTCTAACTGGTCCAGGATCTCCGCGCTTTTCTTCACCCGACCGTCGTAGAAGGTGGGGATTATGCCCCGTATGAGCAGACCATCCCGGTAGCGTTGCACCTCTTTCACGCGGCCCAGGAAGTCGCCTATCCCTTGCAGCGCCAGCACCTCCATGGAGACCGGGATCAGGATCTCGTCGACGTAGAAGAGGCTGTTGACGTTGAGGACGTCCCACGAAGGCGCCGCGTCCAGCAGCACGAAGTCGTAGCCCCGGAGGTTTTCGAGGGCTTCGCTCAGTACCAACTCGGAGCGCATATCTCTCCGGGAGATCATGCGCTTCACCCCGGAGAGTGACCCTCCGCCGGCGATCACGAACAGGTTCTCGCGAGCTTCTATCTGCACGTCCTCGAGACCTGCGTCGCCCTGCACGAGCTCGGCCAACCCTTCCCCCGCCTGAACGCCCAAGCTCTTGGTCACCTGCCCCTGTGTGTCGCAATCCACGAGGAGGGTCCGGTAACCCGCCAGCGCCAGCGCCGCGCCCACGTTCACGCAGGTCGTAGTCTTCGCGACCCCGCCCTTCGCGTTGGTGAAAGCTACCTTTCTCAATCGCACCCCGCATATACGCCCGACTTGTCTCGGGCCACGCCCGGCTTCCCGTGATCGCGCAGACCTGTTTTCCAGGCTCTCAACGCGCCACCGTAAAGGTCCATCCCTTTCTGGCCGTACTATTGAATTGTCCCTGACTATCCCCGGACTCGGCTTCGGCCTCTATCTCTACCCGGTGGGTGCCGGAAGAGAGCGCGCCGCCGACGTGGTAGCTCAGACGACCGCTGGCCCGGTCGTAATGGAACCTGGTCTTCTCTGCCCCGTCAAGGTACAGTTTTATGTCCCTTTTGGACAGGTTGGTCCCTTCGTCTCTCACCGTCGCCCGGATTGTGGGACGGGAGTTGGCAACTTTACCAGTGGGGCCCACGCCGGTTATGGAGAGGCCTCCCGTGCGATAGCTTGTGGTCTGATCGGCGCCGGAGCCTTTCGTCCTCGTGACCCTGACGACCCTGACCGAGGACCGTGAGGACCGACGCGAACTTCGGCTGTTCTTCCTCCGTCTTCTAGCCACGCGATCCCCTCCTCATGGCGTCCCTGACGATACGGCTACCTCCAAGACCGCATAGCTTTCTCGCCGCGGGAATAGAAGCCACGAATGCGAATCAGATACCCGGCGTGGCTCGTACCCGAAACCGTCTACCTTATCTGCCCCTTACTTCTTTACGTTGAAGGTCCATTTATTCCTGCCCGTCCTGCTCCCTCCGTCATCGGTTTCGACGTAGGCCTCTATCTCGACCGTGTGGGTACCGGAGGAGAGCTTCCCGGTGGGGCATTTCAGGTCGCCGGTGGCCCGCCTATAGGTGAACCTCTTGTCCTCCCCGTCGAGGTACACGTCTATATCGTGCCTGGACAGGAGGTTGCCGTCCCTGTCCTCCACGGTAGCCCGGATGGTGGGGCTGGCGCTATTGACGTCTCCAGAAGGACTTACTGAGGTTATGAGGATTCTGCGCCCCGAACCACCACGGCGGCTCGCGCCCCTTCCCCTGCCAGACCCCGGTCCCCTCCGTCTCCTCCGTCTACCCATACGCTTTCAACTCCTCCGCAGTAATGTCAATGTAGTCAGAAAACGAAGAGCCGGGCGTGGGATGCATCTCCAGCAAACGTCGGAGATGCATCTCTGACCCGGCTCTTCTTGCAAAGCGTCCTCGCTCTCAGGACCTGGAGCCCCGATCACCCCCGGACAACGAGTCCGTGACGCCGCCCAGCAGACCTTTGTCCTTCTGCTTCTGCTGGTCCCGCTTCCTCTCCGCCTGCCTGGCCTCTTCTTTCGCCTGACTGGTCTTTTCCTTCTGTGTCGCTTCCTCTTCGGCGGCAGCCTTCCTCTGCTGCGCCCGGCCCTCCTCCTTCTTGGCCTCGTCGCCGGTCAAGGCGCCGTAGGCTTCTTTGGCTTTGCCTTTGGCCTTGTCGTCCATGACTACTCCTTCCTTCGACGGCCCTCCAGGGCCCGCGACTACTGGTTCGCGGCGCCTATTACGTCCCTGACGGTGATGCGGCCCCCTGCTCCAGAGCCCTGCACCTGGGAGAGGTCCACACCCATCTCCTGAGCCTTCTGCTGGGCGGCCTGCGTAGCGTTCGGCTGCTGCTGTTGCTGGCCTCCTCCGCCTTGCTGGGCGGCCTGTCCCGCAGCTTGCTGTCCCTGCTGGGCGGCCTGTCCCGCAGTCTCCTGAGCCTGTCCTGCTGCTTGTCCGGCAGCTTGCTGAGCCTGTCCTGCTG
>JACDFX010000160.1 GCA_013815575.1 Rubrobacter sp. | reverse complement strand
GGAGGAGCTCGCCGAATACTATGCCAAGCCGACCGTGGAGGCGGAGGCGCTCTACGACCGGGACGACGACGCCTGGCGGGTCACGCTCGTGGAGGCCGTCTCGGGCGGGGAGGTCGCGGAATTCGCAGTCGACGACGATACCGGGAAAGTCGACGAAGTCGAGGTTTCGTCGGGGGCGGCGGAGATGGATTACCCGACGCTCTCGGAGGGGGAGGCCGTCAAGCTCGCCGCCTCGGACGCGGAGATCAGGGGGGAGCTCTCGGAGCACGGCGCGTACACGACCGGGGCGCGGTACGAGGACGGCCGGTGGACGGTACGATTCTACGTGGACGAGACCGGAATGGTGGGCGGGAGGCCGACGGAGAGGGGCAAAGAGGTCGCGTCCGTGGAGCTCGACGACGAGACGTGGGTTATCAGTTCCGTGCAGACCGGGGACCAGGTCGGGTGGCTGATGGCGCGTGGGATCTCCGGCGCCTACGGCAAGCAGGCCAACTTCCCGTGGGTCTGGGGTCCGCTCGCCCTCGCCTTCGTTCTCGCTTTCGTCCGCACGGACAAGCTCTTCTCCCTGCGCAACCTCGACGTGGCGATGCTGCTTGGGTTCCTCGTCTCGCATTCGTTCTTCAGGCAGGGGATCGTTTTGGAGGCGGTGGTGCTGTGGTATCCGCCCCTGATCTACCTTCTAGGACGCACACTTCTCATGGGCTTCGGCGTCGGGGAGAGGGTCGAGAAGACGAGCAACCTCCCAACCTGGCTGCTGCTCCTGCTCGCGGGCCTCGCCACCGGCCTCATCCTGGCCCTGAACACAGACTCGCGCGTGATAGACGTCGGGTACGCGGGGGTCGTTGGCGCCGACCGCATCCTCGGCGGGGAGATCCCCTACGGCAACATGCCAGCGGACGTCGGCACCGGGGACACCTACGGCCCCCTCAACTATCTCCTCTACGTCCCCTTCGTTCTCATGTTCGGCTTCTCCGGCAATTGGGACTTTCTCCCGGCGGCGCACGCCCTCACCATGTTCTCTTTCGTGGCCGGGGGCATGGCACTCTTCATTGCCGGGTACAGGCTCTCCGGGCCGAAGGGGGGGGCGGCGATGGTCTTCGCCTGGGCGGCCTTCCCTTACACCGTGTACGCGACCAACAACAACACCAACGACGTTATAGTGGCCGCCGTCTCGGCCATCGGTCTCGCGGCGGCCTCCTCCCCCCTCGCCCGGGGCGCCACCATAGCGGCCGGCTTCTCCGTGAAGCTGTTTCCCCTGATCCTCGGTCCCCTCTGGCTCGCCCACGACGGCTGGAAGCGCCGCCCCCTGACCGACTACGTGCTCGGCGGCCTCGGCGCACTCCTCCTCGTCTTCTCGATTCTGTTTATCTCTGGACAACCCGTCGAGGCGGCGAGGCTCTTCTACGAGAACACCCTGGCCTTCCAGGGCGACCGCGTCAGCCCCTGGACGATCTTCACCCAGGTCCCGGCGCTCGCCCCCTTGCAGACGCCGCTGACCGTGTTCGCGATCCTCCTCGCCGTACTCGTCGCCTTCGTGCCGCGCCAACGCACCGTCAGGCGCCTCGCCGCCCTTTCGGCTGCCGTCGTCATCGCCTTTCAGCTTACGGTCAACTACTGGTTCTACGCGTACGTGATCTGGTTCGAGCCCTTCGTGTTCCTGAGCCTGCTACTCGCCACCAACGAGAAGACGCCGTTGGACGGGAGGCATCAGGCATCGGGCGTCGGGCGTAAGGAGGATGGGGAGATGGCCGACGGCGACGAGGAGGGCGAGGGGGAACGCGTGGATCCCCGGAGATAGAAGCGCCGACCACGGGTGTCAGCCCCCTGACCGCTGCTCTCTAGCTTCCCGCCACCGATCCAACCGCTCCTTGATCCCGGCCTCCGCCCCGCTCTCCTTGGGCTCGTAGTACACTCGGTCCCTCAGCTCCTCGGGCAGGTAATGGTCGTTCATTCCCTCCGGCGCGTCGTCGTGGGCGTAGCGGTAGCCCGCGCCGTAGCCCTCGCTCCTCATCAAGTCCGTCCTGGAGTTGCGAAGTGAGAGCGGAACCTCCGGCGTGGTCTGACGCCGCACGTCGTCGAGGGCGGTGTTGATGCCGGCGTAGGCGGCGTTGGATTTTGCGGTGGAAGCGAGGTATGTCGTCGCCTGGGCGAGCGGGATGCGGCCCTCTGGCATACCTATGAGCCGGACGGCCTCGGTGGCGGCGATGGCGAGCGGTAGGCCGTGCGGGTCGGCGTTACCGATGTCTTCTGAGGCCAGGATCACGAGCCGCCGGGCCACGAAAACAGGGTCCTCACCCGCCTCCAACATCCTCGCCAGATAGTGCAAAGCCGCGTCCGGGTCCCCGCCGCGCACGCTCTTGATAAAGGCGCTTATGACGTCGTAGTGCTCCTCCCGCCCGTAGCGGAGTGCCCTCTGCCCCACCGCCCGCTCCACGTCCGCCGCCTCGATGCGCTTCGTGCCGGCCGCCGCCACTTCGAGGGCGTTCAGCATCCTCCGTCCGTCCCCGCCCGCCAGGCTCAGCAGGTACTCGCGCCCATCTCCGGAAATGGAGACCCCGAGCTCTTCGGTCCCCCGTTCCAGCAGCGCTCCAAGATCCTCCTCGGCCAACGGCCGCAGCCGCAAGACGCGCGAGCGGGAGAGCAGCGGGGCCGTCACCTCGAAGGACGGGTTCTCCGTCGTCGCCCCGATAAAGTCCACGAGCCCCTCCTCCAGGGCCGGCAGGAGCGCGTCCTGCTGGGCCTTGTTGAAGCGGTGGACCTCGTCCACGAAGAGGAGCGTGCCCCGGTCCCCGTACTTGAGGCGTTCGCGGGCGGCGTCGAGGGCGCCGCGGAGGTCTTTGACGCCGCTCGTGACGGCGCTCAGGGGAACGAACTCCTCCTCGACCGTGCCGGCGAGCACGCGGGCAAGGGTCGTCTTTCCCGTGCCAGGCGGTCCCCAGAGGACGAGGGAGCCGATCCTGCCCCGCTCCACCACGGCGCCAAGGGGTCCACCCTCGCCCGTAAGATGCGCCTGCCCCACGACCTCGCCCAGCACCTTCGGGCGCAGGCGTTCGGCGAGCGGGGCGCGTCGGGAGAGATTGTCCGCGCCCGATTGGTCGAAGAGGTCCACGGGCAGAGTATACCGGCGGAGGGAGAGGCTTTACGGTGGGATCAGCCCTTGTGCAGCTCGTCATGCTCGCGGCGCTGGCGGTCCATGCGGCGGGCGGCTTCGAGAACGTCCTGGGGGTAGAGGCTGCGGAGGGCGCCGGTTTCGAGGACCTGGTCCACGGAGTGGTCCGGTATCATCATCCACTCCGCCGCGTGCGGCACGGGCAGGGGCCTGTTGGCCGCCCTGTAGAACAGCCACACCATCCACCGCCCCGGGCGAGAGCCGGACAAAAACCTCAAAAGCGCACCTCCATCCAGAACCTCGTCAAAGGGTGATTCTAGCCCGCCACGCGGCCGCGGGCGAAGCATCCGCGCGCCCATGTACAATTAGGTTTATGAACAAAGAAACAGTGGACTTTTACGAGCTTGTCGAGAGGGCACTCGAGGGGTTGCCGACAGAGCTTGCGGAGCTTCTGGACAACGTCGCCATAGTGGTGGACGAGTGGCCGGAGCTGTCCTCTCCGCTCGTCGCGGGCGAGGAAGGGGATACGCTCTACGGGTTGTATGAGGGGGTGCCGCTCACGGAGCGGGGGGCTGGGTATTACGGGATCCTGCCTGACAAGATTACGATCTTCCGGGGCCCGCTGGAGCGGGATTTCTGGCAGGAGGAGTTGGAAGAGCAGATCCGGATAACGGTCGTCCACGAGGTCGCCCACCACTTCGGCTTCGACGAGGACCGGCTGGAGGAGCTGGGGTGGGGATGAGCGGCGGGGACAAGGGCGCCGTAACCATCGAGGAGCGGATAGCCGCCCCGCCGGAGCTGGTGGCCGCCTTCGTGGGCGACTTCCGCAACGCGGAGCAGTGGATGGTCGGTGTCGAGGGAATCGAGCCGCTTGGGGAGGATACCTACAAGCTGGAGATCGAGAGCCCCATCGGCAGGATCCGCCCGGAAGTGAAGGTGCTGGAGCACAGCATCACGACCGTCCGCTGGGCCTACGTTTCCACCGTCGAGGGCGGCGGTCGGGTGGATATCTTCCCGGACGCGAACGGCGGCTGCCGGGTCTCCTACGAAGGCGAGTTCCACCTCAAGCGCGGGTTCCTCGACCGGGCCGCCCGCCTCGTCGGCGCGGAGCGCTTCGCCCGCACCAACGGCGAACGCTCCCTCTCTCGCCTCAAACACTTGATGGAAGCCCGGCGGCTCGGGTGACCCTCGGCCTCATCGAGATACTCCTGGTCGTCCTCGTCTTCCTCGTCATGGGACCCCGCCGCATCGCGGACCTCTTCCGCTCCGTGGGCCGCGGCGTCCACGACTTCGTGGACAACCTCGGCGGGGACAAGCCCAAAAAAGAGCTTCGGGAGACCGAGAACCGGGACGACGAGCACCCCAAAAGCTGACCGGCTAGAGGCCCAAGGCCACGCGACCGCCGGGGACCACACGGGCGTTTGGGGGTTCACGGTCCACGCCGGAGAGGTCCTCGCCGGAGCTTTCGAGGTAGACGCGGGGTTCTCTCACGGCGGGGTTGGGGTCGGCGGCGTAGGTCTGCCAGGTGACGCCCTGCCAGGTGAAGTGGATCCTGGCCGCCGGTTCCTCCCCGTCCTGGAGGCTGACGTGGACCTCTGGCCGGCCCAGAGACCGGGAGAGGGCGTTCATGTCGTCGCACCCCCCGGAGTCGTTGAAGAGCTCGATGCCCGCCCTCAGGCGGTTTTCGGGGTCCGCGAGGCTTTCTCGCAGTTCGCGTTCGGAGTCTAGTTCGGCCCTCAGCGCCTCAATTTGGTTCTGAAGGTCGGAGATCTCGGCCTCCCTGCCCTCCAGGTCACGCTCCAACCCCTCGACCCTGCCGAGCGCCCGCTGTAGGGCGTCGTCTTTGCGGGAGGATTCTTGTTGGGCGGCCCTGTTCGCCTCTTCGAGGCCTTCGGCGCCGCGCTTCAGGAGATGGTCGCGGCGGGCTATCTCGCCGTCCTTGCGTTCGATCTCGCGCTCCAGGCGTGAGATCCGGCGCTCCGAGCCCTCCCTCCGGCGCCGGCGCCCGCGGGCCTCTTCTTCGAGCTCGCGAACCCGATCCCGGAGCCTGGCCCGATCCTGGTTTAGGGCCTCGACGTGCCCCTCCCCCGCCTCCCGCGCCGCGCGGGCCTCGTCGGCCGCGAGTCGGGTGGCCGTGATCTCCTCCAGAAGATCCCGGATGCGGTCGTCTTTTGCCCCGATCCTACCCTCTAGCTCGGCGACATCCACGGGGGGACCGCCGTTGTCCTCGCGCCGATCTCCCTCTTCCACGATCCCCTCCCCGCCCTAGGTCTTCTCTTCCGTCTCTACCGGGGCCGCGTCCCCGTTACCGGACCCGGTAGATCCCTCATCTGCCGGCTTTTTGAGGGGCTGGCCAGCCTCCCGAGCGGCCCGGCGCTCGGCCTTAATCCTCTCCCGCTCCTCCCTGGACATCTTCGCGGGAGCCGGGGCCGCAC
>JACDFX010000159.1 GCA_013815575.1 Rubrobacter sp. | reverse complement strand
GATTAGGGCGGTTTCGTAGGTTGGTGGCTTGACCCGTACCCGCCGTTCCATCGTCGGCAGACAACTCCTAGTCGTCTCCATCAGGCGCCTTCCTGCCCGGTCTTTACCTGTGGCCTAAAGCCTTATACCTGAAGCTCTTATCAGCGCCTCGCGCGCCAGAGGGCCGTCCTGACCCGGGCTGCCAGCTCGTCCGGGGAGAAGGGCTTCGTCACGTAGTCGTCGAGGCCGATTTCGAGACCCTCTATGACGTCCCGCTCGGCCTGGCGGGAAGTGAGCATGATGACCGGCAGGCCGGCCACGGCGGAGTTCGGGCTGTTCCTGACGCTGCGGACCAATTCCAGGCCGCCCATTCGGGGCATGAGGCTGTCCGTGATCAGGAGATCCGGCACCGCGCCGCCCTCCAGGATCTCGATCGCCTCTTGCCCGTCCTCGGCCTCCGTTACCTCGTAGCCCAATCCGGTCAGCTTCGCGACGATGATCCGCCGCACTATGCGGTCGTCGTCCGCGGCCAGAATCTTCGTCCCGCTTGCGCCCAAGAGATCCGTCACCCCGTAGAGTATGTATGCCTACCATGATTACCCACGCGGTAAGATACTAAAAATTCTGGAGAAGATCGTAGTGAGGCTCTTAACGTGACGGTGATGTTGTGGACCATTACGGTCATGGCGGTCTTGAATGTCCTCCTGGTCGTGCTCACGCTCGGGCTGAAGACGGTGCGCATCGTGAACCGGCGCGGCCTGGAGGCGAGGTCCGGCGAATTCGAAGCGGCGCTGAACGACCTGATCCTGACCGGAAACGCCGCCCCGATCCTCCTCCGGCCAAAGGGCCGGGACATGGACTTGCTCGCCACCAAGATGGTCGAGTACCTCTCCCTTCTGCGCGGCGAGCAGCGCGAGAGGCTCGTCGGCCTGGCGGAAGATGCCGGGCTGGTCAGGGATTTCTTCCGGCGGCTCCGCTCGCACAACCGCTGGAGGAAGGCCCAGGCCGTCGAGTCTCTGGGCTACTTCGGCGGCCCGGAGGCGGTGCCACACATAGCGGCCCTCCTCTCGTACGAAGACGAGACCGTGAGGGCCGTGGCCGCCAGGGCCCTGGCCCGCATCGGCACCCCGGAGGCGGCGGCCGGCCTGGCCCGCACCCTGAACGACCCGTCCGAGCTCACCAGACTCCGCATGGCCGAGAACCTGGTGGAGACGCTCCGGACCGGCGACCCGAGGGCGCGTGTCCTGGCTGCCAGGGTGCTCGGCAACCTGCGCGCCGCCGAAGCCCGCCCCACCCTGCGCGAGGTGCTTCTGGGCCCGTCCGACGTAGAGGCCCCGGCGGACATCAAGGCCCAGGCGGCCCTCGCGCTCGGCAAGATCGGCGACCCCGACGACCTCCCGGTACTTCTCGAGGCCTCCGGGAGCAAAGACTGGCCTGTTCGGGCCCAGGCGGCCAACGCACTGGAGGCGATCGGGGAGACCTCCACGATCCCGGTCCTACAGCGGCTCACGGTGGACCGGGAGTGGTGGGTGCGCCTGAACGCCAGCCGGGCGCTCGCCAACATGGGTCCCGCCGGCGAACGGGCGCTCGTCCACGTGCTCGAAGGCGGGGACCGCTTCGCGCGCGACAGGGCCGCGAGTTCCCTGGAGGCGCGCGGCATCACCCGGCGGGCGGCCGAGGCCCTCGCGGAGCCGGGCGAGAAGGGGGAGAACGCGCGGCGCATAGTCCGGGCCATGACCCGGGCCGGCGCCGTCCGATACCTCGGCCGGCTCGCCAGGACCATGCCGGAGGGGAAGGCCAGGGAGACGCTGCGCCGGACCCTGGCCGAGGCCCCCGCCGGGGGTGAGGCGTGACCCTCGGGGACCTTATCGTCTACGTCAACTACTTCGTGTTGACCTACTTTCTGGTCATCAACGCGATTTACCTGGCGCTGTATCTGATTTCCTTCGCCGAGATCGCCGACTACGTCCGGCACGAAGTGTTCTCGGGCCTCGCGGAGCTCTTCTCCTCGAACTATGCCCCGCCGGTGACCGTCATCGTCCCCGCCTACAACGAGCAGGCGACCATCGTGGACAGTGTCCGATCCTTCCTGACCCTCCACTACCCTCTCCACGAAGTGGTGGTCGTCAACGACGGCTCCGCCGACGACACTTTGGATGTCCTGATCCGGGAGTTCGACCTGCACGAGTCGGACCAGCCCGTGCGCATGCAGTTGGAGACGTCCGACATCCGGGGCGTCTACGCCTCCCCCACGGAGCGGCTCGTCGTCGTGGACAAGGAGAACGGGGGCAAGTCCGACGCCCTGAACGCCGGCATCTGCACGGCGCAGTACCCGCTCGTGTGCTGCATGGACGCCGACATCATCCTCGAAGAGGACGCCCTGCTCAGGGTCGCAAGGCCTCTGGTCGAGGCGAGCTCGGTCGCCGCCGTGGGCGGCATCGTTAGGGTCGCCAACGGCTCCAGGTTCGAGAAGGGCCGCATTATCGAGCTAAAGACGCCACGTAAGGCCCTGCCGAACTTCCAGATAGTCGAGTACTTGAGGGCCTTTATCGCGGTCAGGACAGCCTGGAGCAGGCTGAACTGCCTGCTCATCATCTCCGGGTCCTTCGGGATGTTCCGGCGGCGGGACGTGATCGCGGCAGGCGGATACGCGGGGGACACGGTGGGTGAGGACATGGAGCTCGTCACCCGCATGCACCGCGTCCTCCGGGAGAATGACCGACTGTACAAGATATCTTTCGTCCCCGACCCCGTCGCTTGGACGGAGGTTCCCGACACCCTGCGCGTGCTCGGCCGCCAACGCAACCGCTGGCACCGCGGCCTGATAGACACCCTCTTCCGCCACCGCAAGATGCTCTTCAACCCCCGCTACGGGTCGGTCGGCCTCCTCGGCATGCCGTACTTCTTCCTCTTCGAGTTCCTGGGCCCGGTGGTGGAGATCGCGGGCTACGTAGCCTTCGCGACCGGCCTGACCCTCGGGGTCATCAACCTCCCCTTCGCCATCGCGTTCTTCCTGGCGGCCGTCGGCCTCGGGGTACTGCTCTCGTCGGCGGCGATCTTTCTCGAAGAGTTACGCCTAGAACGCTACCCCAAGTGGCGGGACCTGGCAAAGCTCACCTTCTACGGCATTCTAGAGAACTTCGGCTACCGCCAGCTCAACACGCTCTGGCGGGTCCTCGCCATAATATCCTTCGCCCGCAGGAACACGGAGTGGGGCGCGATGGAGCGTAAGGGCTTTGACGAGGGCAAGACGGAAGACAGGGTTAAGTACCTGCCCGATGACGCCGGGGGATCGACGGCGAGGACGACCCTATTCGTCACAAGCGGGCCGAGTAACCGTACACCACAATGCTCTGTGAGGGGACTGCGTGTACCAACACTACGAGACGAGGGAGAGGTCGGGCCGGATCGCCCGCCTCGCGCGCCTGCTGGCGATCCTGGTCGTTCTGGTCGCGGCCGTGTTCGTGGTGCTGCGCTGGGGCGAGGTCGAGAGGCCGGTCTCGGAGGTGGACGGCGTCAAGCAGGTGTCGACCGTCAAGGACGCGAACCTCGCCGTCTACGACGGGAAGGTCTGGGAAGATCGCTTCTGGACCGGGATGAACCTGGGCGCGACGCTGCCGGGCCACGCGCCCGGCGAGTTGGCGCCCACCAGGGAGGATTACCTGCGGTGGTTCGCGCAGATGGAGGAGATGAACGTGGACGTCCTGCGCGTCTACACGATCCTCAACCCTGAGTTCTACGACGCCTTCATCGAGTTCAACTCCACCCGCGAGGAGCCGCTGTGGCTTATCCAGGGCGTATGGTCGCCGGAGGAAGAGCTCACGGGCGAGGACCTCGAAGGCCGCGACGCCTACACGCCCGAGATAACGGAGATATTCCAAGGCGAGATCCGGGACGCCGTCCGCGTCGTCCACGGCGACGCCGACCTGCCGGAGCGTCCCGGCCATGCGAGCGGCAGGTTCCGCTCTGATGTCTCCAAGTACGTGCTCGGCTGGGTGGTCGGCACCGAGTGGTTTCCCCTCGCCGTAGAGACGACCGACGACGCGAATGTCGGCATGGACCCGTACTCGGGGGAATACTTCCAGGCCACCACAGACGCCACGCCGTTCGAAGGCTGGCTGGCCTGGATGCTCGACACCTTCGCCAAAGAGGAGATGGAGTACGGCTGGCAGCACCCTGTTGCCCTGTCGAACTGGCCGACGACCGACCCTTTGAGACATCCCGACGAGGCAAACGAGCAGGAAGATCTGGTCTCCGTGGACCCGATGCACGTCGGGCGCGGAGGCGAAGATCACATCGTTCGAGCCGCCGTCCGGGACCCTGAGCAGCGGCGAACGGGCGAACTCCTCGGTGCGGTTCGAGAACGTCGGCGCCGAGGAGCGGACCTTTTGGATAGGCTACAGTGTCCGCGACGGCGCGGGCCGCTGGCACGACGCGCCGGCCCATCCGGTACGTTTAGAGCCCGGCGGGGAATCGGGGGTCCAGGAGTTGACGACGGACCCGCTCGCGACCGCCGGTCCCTACGAGGCCAGAGTCTCCGTGTGGGACGAACGCCCCGGTAAAGGCGGCGCCACCCATCTGGCGAACGCCGCGCGCCAGGATGCCTTCGTAGTAGCGGAGGCCCGGGACCTCTGGAGCCGGGAAGACTTCGCCTTATTAGACGAGGAGCGGTGGTTCGCAAACAGCAAGAATTTAGGAAGAGGGCGCCTGAAGAGCGAGAACGTCGGCGTGCAGGACGAGACGTTGCGCATTCGGCTCCCGGCCGGAACTCTGGAGGGCGGTGAGATCGAATCCTCAGACTCCTACGGCTACGGCTCCTACGCCGCCAGCATAAAGGTCGCCCGCGCGCCTTCCTCCCTCACGGGTTTCTTCCTCTACGCCCCGCCGGACTTCCACGCCGAGATAGACGTGGAGATCTCCAACGACGCGAGCGGCCGAGTCCTGTTCACCACCTTCGCCGATGGAGAGCAGACCAACACCGTTGAGAAGAAACTCCCCTTCGACGCGACGGCCGCCTTCCACGAGTACCGCATAGACCTCTATCCAACGAGGGCCGAGTTCTCGGTAGACGGTCGGCTCCTGCACACCTTCGAGGACGGGCTCCCAGGCGACTCGATGAAGCTGATGGTGAACGCCTGGTACCCTGACTGGCTGTCCGGCAAGAGGCCCGGACAGGACGTCTACACCTCCGTGGACTGGATTCAACGATAGACGCGCAGGACCCGGCGGCTCCGGCTATTTCACTACCCAGTTGCCGTTCTCGTTCTTTTCGTACTTCTGCTCGACGGCGCCCCAGGCCACACGGTGGGCGCGGCTCTCCTCGCCATACTGCTCATCCGCAGAGTTGACGGCCTCTTTATAGATCTCCTGCGCGTGCTTGGGCAGGTTGTTCTTCACGCCGTCCGGCAGTTGCGTGATCATCTTGTACGGCACACTGTCCCCCTTCGGTCGTTCTGACCCCTCAATACCCGGACAGGCGTCAAATAATCACCGGCGGGGACGAAGGCTGAAAGCGAAGCGGGCTGAGATGCTCTAACTAACTATCTCAGAAGAGATAGACGATGCC
>JACDFX010000158.1 GCA_013815575.1 Rubrobacter sp. | reverse complement strand
GTACCGTACCCACCCCCAGAAAGAGCGCCGCCCCGAAAGAGCCTGGCGCGAAAGTGGACCACGCGTACCCGCCGAGGAAGGCCGCGCCAAGCAGCGGTCGCCGCCCATCGAGGAGCCCCCTCAAACCGCCGCTGGCCGTAGATCTCTCCTCGTTGTCGCTTACCGGCGCCACCTCTCCGTTAGCCCTCGGCCCGTGATTCTAGAACATCGGCGCGACGATACCCGGGCCCGTCGCAGTATGCTGGGAGAATAATTAGGCGCGCGGAATATAATCTTGCTCGTCCCATCGGTAGGAAGAGGGTTGGTCTGATGCACGACGCGGGTTATGCGGGCAAGGTCCGGGTTCTGGCGCTGCTGTTCGTGGCGTTGTCGGCGGTAGCTTCTGCCGGGTGCGGCGCCTCGACCGGGGGGTCGGGGGCGGAGAGCGAGAACCCCAGGCCGATCGAAGCGGGAGGGGCGGAGGACACGGGGAACGCCGCCTCCGGGACCGGGACGACCACGGGCGCCGAGACGACCGGGACGAGGCGTCCCACTTCGTCGAGGGTCGAGGTGAGCACGCTGGCGACGGACCTTCGGGTGCCGTGGTCCTTCGCCTTCTTGCCCGACGGCGACGCCCTCGTCACCGAGCGGGACTCCGGGCGGCTTCTCAGGGTGGGTCAGTCGGGGGAGGTGCGGGAGGTCCAGACGCTGCCCGAGGGGGGCTCCGGGGAGGGCGGCCTGCTGGGTGTCGCGGTCTCGCCGGAGTACGAGAGGGACGGCTACGTCTACGCCTACACGACGACCGAGGCGGACAACCGGGTGGTGCGGTTCAGGATCGGGGAAGAGCCCGAGCCCGTCTTAACCGGCATCCCCGCTAACTCGTACCACAACGGCGGCAGGATAGAGTTCGGCCCCGACGGGATGCTCTACGTTACGACCGGCGATGCCGGCGAGACCTCGAACTCGCAAGACCGGAGCTCTCTTGGGGGCAAGATCCTACGCGTTGCACCCGACGGTTCCATCCCGGACGACAACCCTTTCCCGAACAACCCCGTCTACTCCTACGGACACCGCAACGTGCAGGGGCTCGCCTGGGACGGTGAAGGGCAACTCTTCGCGAGCGAGTTCGGGCAGAACACGTGGGACGAGGCAAACCGCATCGAGGCGGGGGAGAACTACGGCTGGCCCGAGGTCGAGGGGGAGGGCGGAGAGGGCCGGGGGTTCGTCGACCCGATCACGGTCTGGCCTACCTCGGAAGCCTCCCCCAGCGGCGCGCAGATCCTGGTGAGCGGCGCCATCCCGCAGTGGGAAGGCGACCTTTTCGTAACGGCCCTCAGGGGCGAGAGCCTCTGGCGCCTGGAGCTGGACGAGCGTGGCGACGTGGCCGACAGGGAGCGTTTGTTGGAGGGAGAGGTCGGCCGCGTCCGGGACGTCGCCCAGGCCCCCGACGGCTCGCTCTGGGTCTCGACGAGCAACCGCGATGGGCGCGGAACACCCACCGGAAACGACGACCGCATCTTCCGGCTCGCGCCCGCCGGCGGCTAGGGTCAGCCCTCCGCTGGCTCCACGGTCGCGGACATGGAGCCTTTGCTGTGTGGGATCAGGGGGTCCGGCCCGAAGGCGTGGACCTGGTCGCGCTTGAGCTCGGCCTCTTCGAGGTGGGTGGTGAGGACGACGACGCGGCCTTTCGTATCGACCTCGACCGCCATGTCGTAGCCCCGGTTGACCGGGTGTCCGAAGACCTTCTTGAGCATCAGGATCACATACTCGTAGCTGTGGTCCTCGTCGTCGAGCAACACGACGTTGTAGGGCGGCATCCCCTCCGTCGTCTGCTCCTGTCGGGGACGCGCTACGGTCTCCGTCACGTTATTGCCTAACGGCCCTTCCACTCGGGCCGGCGCTTCTCTAGGAAGGCGCCCATACCCTCTTGCGCGTCGGCGAAGGTGGCGTTGAAGGCCATTACCTCCTTCGTGTAGGCGTAGGCCCCCTCCGTTGGCATCTCCAACTGGCGGTAGAACGCCTGCTTGCCGACGCCGACGACGAGCGGGCTGGCCTCGGAGATCCTGTCAGCCAGGGAGCGCGTCTCGGTGTTGAGATCCTCCGTCGCGACCACCCTGTTTACGAGGCCTTCCGCCCTGGCCTCTTCGGCGGAGATGAAATCGCCGGTTAGGAGCATCTCCATGCTCTTCTTCTGGCCGACGGCGCGGCTGAGGGCGACCATCGGGGTGGAGCAGAAGAGCCCGATCCTGACGCCCGGCGTCGCGAACCGCGCCCCTTCCGAGGCAACCACGAGGTCGCAGGTGGCGGCGAGCTGGCAACCGGCCGCGGTCGCCACACCATGCACCTGCGCTATGACAGGCTGGGGTATGCCCTGGATGGTCTGCATGAGCCTGCAGCAGGTGTCGAAGATGCCCCGGTAGAAATCCGGGTCACGGCCGACCATCTCCGATAGGTCGTGCCCGGCGCAGAACGCGGGGCCCTCGCCGCGAAGCACGACGACCGAGGCGTCTCCGGCCTCGCCGATGGACTGGAAGCAGTCGATTAACTCCAGCATGTGGGCCAGCGACAGCGCGTTCCGCTTCCCAGGCCGGTTCATCGTCACGTAGGCGATTGGGCCATCCGTCTCTACCAGCACGTGCTCGTAGGTCTTCTCGGCTTCCAGCATCTGATCCTCCTCAGCATCTCGCCACCGAGCCCATGATACTCGTCCTGCCCGGTGGACGGTTGGGTCGTGGTGTTCTGACGGTAGGGTTTGCTGCCGCCACCCTACAAACGCGGGTCTACGGGCTCGCTTTCGAGGGCGAGCACGCCGAAGACGCACTCGTGGACGCGGTAGAGCGGTTCCCGGCTTACGAAGCGTTCCAGGGCCTCGACGCCCAGGGCGAACTCGCGCAGGGCGAGCGAGCGCTTGGTGGAGAGGTTTCTTTGACGGAGCCTCTCCAGGTTCTCCGGGGCCGTGTACTCCGGGCCGTAGACGATCCTGAGGTACTCGCGTCCCCGGCACTTGACCCCGGGCTGCGCGATGCCGCGCCGCCCCCGCGCCACGAAATCCAGCGGCTTGACGACCATCCCCTCGCCGCCGCGGGATGGCCCTGTCAGCTCCTCCCACCAGCGGACGACCTTCTCCTCGTCCCCGGGGTCCGCGGTCTCCGCCGTCAGGTGGGAGGTCTCCAGCAGAACGCCCTCATCCTCCCGGCAGAGCCTCCCGACGGCCTCCAGGTGCCATTCGTGGTCGCGGTCCAGGTGGACCCCGCCCTCCGAGGCAAGCAGGTGAAACGGGGCGAGCCTCACGTCCTCCACGGAGCGAACCGGCCAGGAGTAGCGCCGGTAGGCCTCGACGTAGCGCCCCGCCGCCTCACGACGCCCGCGCTGGTGCTCCGCCAGGCCGGCGACGTCCAGGCCCCGTCCTGCCGCCGCTTCGAGGGCAGTCACGGTCTCGGCGAGTGAAGCGCGGGCGGCGGCCCCGACCGCGGCGTACTGGCCCCGGATGAGGCCTCCGGCCTTGACGGACCAGGGCATGACCTCGCAGTCCAGGCAGAACCAGTCGGTGGCGAACTCCTCCCACAGGCCCGCGGCGGAGAGCGCCCGGCGCACCCTGTCGAGCAGCGCCTCCTCGAGGCCCCGGTCGTCGAAGAAGCGCCTTCCCGTGCGGGTGTAGACGATGCCGGCGCCGTCCGTCGTTCCGAAGCGGCGGGCGGCGGCCTTCTCGTCGCGGCAGACGACGGCTATCGCGCGGGAGCCCATGTGCTTCTCCTCGCAGACCACCCGCGACACCCCCTCGCGGCGGTAGTAGGCGAGTGCCTCGGCCGGGTGCTCCAGCAGGTCCTCCCTCTTGCTCGTATCCGAGGGGGACATGGTAGGCGGCAGGTAGACGAGCCAGCGCGGGTCTGCCGCGTAGCGGCCCATCACCTCCAGGGCCGCCACGGCGTTCTCCTCCCGGATGGTCACGTTCCGCTGGAGCCTGGTGCTGACGATGCGCTTGCCGAGGACGTCCTCGATGTCCAGCAGGTCGTCGTAAGGCCGCGACCCGGCGGCCCCGCCCTCGTCGAGAAGAAACGGCTTTGCAGGCTCGTAGTAGGTCCGGTGTGCGGGGACGGAGACGAGTTCCCTCTCAGGGTAGCGCAGGGCGGTGAGGCCGCCCCCGAAGGCGCAGCCGGTGTCCACGTTGATGGTGCGGTTTACCCATTCGGGCTCGGGGACAGGAGTGTGGCCGTAGACTACGGCGGCGTTGCCCCGGTACCCGGAGGCCCAGTCGAAGCGGATCTGCAGGCCGAACTCGTCTGTCTCGCCGGTGGTCTCTCCAAAGAGGGCGAAGTCCCGGACCCGGCCCGAGGCCCGGCCCTGAAACTTCTCCTTTAGTCCCGCGTGGGCGACCACGAGTTTGCCGCCGTCGAGGACGTAGTGGCTGACGAGCTTGTCCAGAAACGAGGTGGCCTCCTCGACGAACTCCGGTGGTTCGTCCTCCAGTTGTGCCAGCGTCTCGGCGAGGCCGTACTTCAGTTGAACGTTCTTGCCCCGCAAGGCGCGGACGAGCTTCGCGTCGTGGTTTCCGGGGACGCAGAGTGCTGTGCCGGACTCGACCATGCCCATAACCAGCCGCAGCACGTCCGGGGTTTTCGGGCCACGGTCCACGAGGTCTCCGAGGAAGAGCGCCTGCCGCCCCTCCGGTGGGGTGACCTCGAACTCACCTTCGCCATTCCGAACCTCGTACCCGAGCTTCTCCAACAGCTCGACCAATTCGTCGGCGCACCCGTGGACGTCGCCGACGATGTCGAAGGGGCCCGCCGCGTCCTTGCGGTCAGTCCACAGCCGCCGGCGCCCGACGGTGGCCGCCGCGACCTCCTCCGGAGAGGAGAGGACGGCGACGTGGCGGAAGCCCTCGCGCTTGAGGCCCTTGAGAGAGCGGCGGAGTTGGCGGGTTTGATTGCGAACGACGTGGGGGCCGAAGTCCCTGTCCCGGCGGGAGAGGTTCCGCTCCCGGCAGAGCTTCTCGGGCAGGTCGAGGACGATGGCAATGGGCAGGACGTCGTGCTCGCGGGCGAGCGCCACGAGGGGTTTGCGGGCCTCCCGCTGGACGTTCGTGGCGTCCACGACGACCAGCCGGCCGGCGGCCAGGCGTTTCGCGGCGATAAAGTTCAGCACCTCGAAGGCGTCCTTGGTGGCCGCCTGGTCGTTCTCGTCGTCCGAGACCAGCCCGCGGCAGAAGTCCGAGGAGAGGACTTCCGTGGGCCTGAAATGCTCCTTCGCGAAGCTCGACTTGCCCGAGCCAGAGGCGCCGACGAGGACGACGAGGCAGAGCTCAGGGATGGAGATCTCTTCAGGCAAGCTCGAAAATCCCCATCTGCGTCGGCGGGCCGGCCGCTGGGTCCTCAGCCCCGACGGGCAGGAACCGGACCCCGTACCCGTGACGCTCGCCCACGTCCGCGGCCCAGGCCCGGAACTCCTCCCTGGTCCACTCGAAGCGGTGGTCCCCGTGCCGGAACTCGCCGGTCGGAAGCCCACCGAAAAGCGGGTTGTACTCCGCGTTCGGCGTCGTGAGGAGTACCGTGCGGGGGCGGGCGAACTCGAATACGACCCGTTCG
>JACDFX010000157.1 GCA_013815575.1 Rubrobacter sp. | reverse complement strand
TATATTCGCGGGCGTTCCCGCCCGCTCGGAGATCCCACCCTCCGCCGCCGTCCACGTTGAGGACGTTGCCGGTACTCCCCGACGAACGTGTCTCGGAGAGGACGAAGGCTCGGCCACCGCCCGTAGCCATCAAGGGAGTCGCCAGCATTGGCCATCAACCCATCACCAGCCCGCCGCCGACATTGAGGGCTGCGCCCATCACGTAGCTGGCGGATTCGGACGCGAGGAAGGCTATAGCCGCGGCTACTTCCTCCGGGCGGCCGAGCCTGCGGGCGGGCGTCTGACCCAACCACTCCTCCTGCCTCGTGGGCAAGTCATCCGCGAGAATATCCGTCTTGATCCGTCCGGGCACCACGAGGTTGGCCGTCACCCCGTGGGGTCCCAGCTCCTTGGCCAGGGAGAAGGTGAGACCCGCCATCCCCGACTTGGCCGCGGCGTAGTGGGCATGGTTCGCAGAGCCGGTGTAGGCGGCTTGGGATGAGACGTTGACGATGCGCCCCCACCGGCGCTCTTTCATCGAAGGGATAGCGGCCCTGGCACACCGGAAAGCGGCGGTGAGGTTAAGGGTCAAGGTACGCTCCCAGACCGCGTCCGCAAGGTCCTCCACCGCGGAAGTGGTGAGCTCCCCGGCGTTGTTGACGAGAATATCTACCGCGCCCAGGGAGCTCTTGGCCGCCGCGACGACCCTGTTGCCGGCGTCCTTCTCGAGGAGGTTAGCCGCCACGGCAACCGACTTCCCGCCGGCCTCCTCGATCATTGCCACCACCTCCTCGGCCAAGCCGTGGTTGGAGTTGTAGTGGACCGCGACGTCCGCTCCACTCGCCGCAAGCGCCAGGCAGGTAGCGCGGCCTATCCCGCGCGAGCCGCCGGTCACGAGGGCCACGCGACCGGAGAGGTTGGGGGAGGCGGGGCCCTGGGGAACTCCATCGATAGCGGGCATCAGGTTGCTCCCTCTTCCCGGTTCGAGGCCTCGACGCGGGCCAGGACGTCGAAGTCCTCTCGGACGTGCTCGTAGACGTTCCGGAAGACGCTGTAGAGCCCGTCGTAGAGGGCGCGGTGGTCGAGGTTCGGCTCATAACGAGCGCGTAAGCACACCAGGTCCCGCAACGTCTCCTCCGGGTCGGGGTAGAGCCCGAGGCCCATACCCGCGAGCACGGCGTCGCCGAAAGGTGCCCCGACGGAGGCCTCCGGCAAGAGCACGGGGACGCCCAGGACGTCGGCCTTGATCTGGTTCCAGAGCGCGCTGCGGGTCCCCCCGCCGACCGACCGTACCTCGCGCACCTTGACTCCCGCGCTCTCCGCGACCTCCACGTTGTGTCGCAGGGCGAAGGCCGTACCCTCGAGGATAGCCCGGATCAGGGCCCCTCGGGAGGTGCCCAGGGAAAGGCCGAAGAAGGCGCCCCTGGCGTTTGTGTGCCAGATCGGCGCCCGCTCCCCCGCCATGTAGGGCAAAAAGACTACGCCGCCGCTACCAGGGGGTACGTCCGAGGCCTCCAACGTCAGGAGATCGAAGACGTCCAACCCCAGTTTCTGCGCGGCCTCCAACTCGACGGCCCCGAACTGATCGCGGAACCAGACCAGGTTCGCCCCCGAGGCGGCCGTGGCCCCCAGGAGTAAGTCGACTCCGGGTACCGCGTGGGGCATGGCGATGAGCGCCGGCTCGACTATCCGGTCCCGGTTGGGTATCAGAAGAACCGTGGAAGTGCCAGTCATCTCCGCCGCGACGCCTGGCTCCACGGCGCCCGCCTCCATCGCCGCTGCCGCCCCGTCGACCGTGCCGACCATGACCGGCGTGCCTCTCCTGAGCCCGGTGGCCTCGGCGGCCTCGACCGTGACCTCGCCGAGCGCCTCGTGGCAGGGGCGAACGGGCGGGAACGCCTCGGGGGTTACGCCACAAGCTTCGCATAACTCGGATGACCACTCGCCGGTCCTGCGGTCGCGGAGTTGGAGGAGGCTGGCGTGGACCTCGTCCATGCTGTGCACGCCCGTGAGCCGCCAGTTGACGTAACCGTTCGCCTGCACGAACGTGGCGGTGTTGGCAAACTCCCGTGGCTCGTGAGTTCTGAACCAGAGCAGTTTGGGGGCAACGTAGAAAGGATCGGGGCGGTTGCCCGTGATGCGTTCTACTTCACTCCAGCCCAAAGCGTCGGCGAGGAGGGAGGCCTCGCCGTCGGCGCGGCGGTCCATCCAGATGAGGGCGGGGCGAACGGGACGTCCGCCCCCGTCGAGGGGAAGCATGGTAGGAGCCTGGGAGCTCACCGCCACACCCCCGACCCGCGCGGGTCCCTCGGGTACGGCGGCCAAGGCCTCGCGGACGGAGGCACAGACGGCGCGCCACCAGTTCTCCGGGTCCTGTTCCGCCCACCCCGGTCTAACGCGGCGAACGCCGTACTCGGAGCGTCCCAGGCCCAGAAGACGCCCGCGTTGGTCAAAGATGGCGGCCTTCGCCCCCGTGGTACCCACGTCCACCCCCATGAGCAGCGCGTCCGACACCAGAGCCCCCTTTCGCTACGAGTTGTCCCGCCCCAACCGGTAAGCCGGGGAACTCTCCCCGACCCGACGGTTCGAGGCACGCGGCATCACGCCGGGCAAGCCATTTCGACCCGGTTCAATTGACTGGTGGGCTTCTCTCTCCGCGCGTACGTGCCGACCTTCTCATCCGCCAGGCGCGCCGCCCTGTTGGCCGTACCCCTGGACGCCCCGGCGATGTGGGGCGAAAGCAAGAGGCGCGGCGCTTCGGGGAGGCGAGATCCCGTCAGGGGCGCGGGCTGGGTAGCCACGACCTCAGCCCCTTTTATGGCGGCGATCAGCCCGCCCTCAGTACCCTAGGCGTCCCCCACTTCGGCGACGGATCCGAAGGGCGAGGATTGGGATGTTCACGGAGATCCGCTCTTGTGCAGTCGCTAGTCCTATGAATAGAGCGGGCGTAAGTCGGGCAACCCGCTTGGAACAAGATCGCCTCCGGATGCCGCAACCTCACCTCGGGTAGGCGTCCTTCACGCCGCCGTCCACGTTGAGGACGTTGCCGGTGCTCCTCGAGGAGCGCGCCTCGGAGGCGAAGTGCAGCACGGCCTCGGCGATGTTCTCGGGCAGTACGTTGACCTTGAGCACGTTGCGCTGGCGGTAGTGCTCCTCGAGCTCGTCGGGCTCTATACCGTAGGCGGCGGCGCGCTCCCCGCGCCAGGAGGAACCCCAGATCTTCGAGCCGCTCAGGACCGCATCGGGGTTCACCGTGTTGACCCGGATGCGTTCTGCCCCTCCTTCCTCGGCCAGGCAACGTGCCAGGTGCAGTTCGGCTGCCTTCGCCGAGGAGTAGGCGGCCGCGTTCTTGCCGGCGGCCAGGGCGTTCTTCGAGGCCACGAAGATCAGGCCGCCGCCGACGCCCTGCTCCTTCATGAGCCTAAACGCCTCGCGCGAGACGAGAAAGTAACCCCTGGCGAGCACGGCGTGGTTCTTGTCCCACATCTCGACGCTGGTCTCCTCGATGGGCGCGGAGGAGGCGAGGCCCGCGTTGGAGACCACGACGTCCACCCCGCCGTACTCGAGAGTAGCCCGGCGGTAGGCGCGGGCTACTTCGTCTTCGTCCGTGACGTCCGCCCGCGCGGCGATGCCGGGCTGCGGCAAGCCTTCGATAACGGCCCTCGCCCCCTCTTCGTCGAGGTCGCAGGCCACGACGCAGGCCCCCTCTGTGGCCAGCGACCGCGCCACGGCGCTGCCTATGCCTCCCGCCCCGCCGGTGACGAAGGCGACCTTGCCCGCGAGCTCGCGGGGCGGCGGGGCCTGGGCGAGCTTGTAGAGTTCCAGGGGCCAGTACTCCACCGCGTAAGACTCCTCCTCCGTTAGGGAGACGTAGCCCCCGAGGGCGTGGGCTCCGCGCATGACGTTTATGGCCCTGTAGGCGAAGTCCCTGCTCAGGCCTGCCTCCTTGGCGTTGTGCGCAGCTCCGACGAGGCCTACGCCCCGGATCAGGACGACCCTCGGGTTGGGATCGGACATCGGCGCGTCGTCCTCCGGGTTTTCTCCCTTGTTGCGCGTGTAGTAGGCCTCGTACTCCCTCCGGTACGCCTCGACGCCCTCGCGCAGCCTCGCCTTCAGCTCCTCGGCGCCCTCACTCTCCGGGTCGAAGTCGACCCACAGGGGCCTGACCTTCGTCCTTACCAGGTGGTCGGGGCAGGCTGCACCCACCTGGGAGATCTCCTTAGAGTCGCGCCCGCAGACGAACTCGAGAACGCCGTCCGAGGTGTGGTCGGCGCAGAGAATCTTGTGGGTGGCCTTCTCAGAACCGGAGGAGAGCGCCCCGCGCAAGGCGGGCAGGATGCCGGCGAGCAACTCCTCGCGCCTCCCTGGCGCGGGCGGCTCAACCGAACGTCCGCCGAATGGCTCCGCGGCCCTGCTCGCGACGAACTCGGCGGCGCGGTTGATGGCCTCGATCGTTCGCCCGTAGCTCTCCTCGTGGGTCTCGCCCCAGGTCACCAAACCGTGCTTGGCGAGCAGGACGAACTTGGCGTTCGGGTTATCCTTGACCGCCTCCCCGACCTGTTTCGACAGGGTAAAGCCCGGCCTTATGTAGGGGATCCAGACGGCCTCCTCGCCGAAGCACTGGGCCGCCAGGTCCTCGCCGCCCTCGGCGCAGCAGATCATGTTGATCGCATCCGGGTGCGTGTGGTCCACGTGCGGGTGGGGCACGAAGGCGTGCAGGAGCGTCTCTATGGACCCCCTCGGCAAGTCAGGCCTGAGCTGACAGGCGGCGAGGTACGCGACCATCTCCTCATCGCTCATCCCGCTCCGCTCCTCGAGCGGCAGCACCTCGTCTAACTTGAGGCCGGTGAACTGCCCCGCCTCTATGGTGGCCAGGTCGCTCCCCGACCCCTTGACCCAGAGGATGTTCACCTCCCGCCCGGCGTGGTCTCGCTCCCTGGCCTTGGTCGAGGTGTTGCCTCCCCCGAAGTTGGCGACCGAGCGGTCCCTCCCGAAGAGGTTGGAGCGGTGGGCCAGCCTGTCCAATTCCGAGAAGCCGGCGACCGCGCCCTCGTCCCACAGGTTCTGTGTTGCCCCCCGCATGCTCGTCTCCATTTCCTCTGAAACCTTCCTCTCGTCGTTCGCCTGTTCGTCCGCGCTACGCCCGAGCTTCACCTTCTCACCATGCCCATACGGTCAACCCCACCCGGCCCCTGCGCCTTCCCCGCGCTCCCCGGCGACCTTCTGCGCGTACCCGCTCTCTTTGAAGACGGCTATCGGGTCCGCCGCGGCGCCCAGATCCTCGCGGACCTTCGCGCACAGGGGGCGCACGTCCGCCGCGTAGGCGTCGAGCAAAGCCCGGTGTGCCCCGAGGACGTCGCCCGCGCGCCGGGCCTCATCCACCGCCAGCCGGTCCACGAGGAGGGCTTTCGCGTAGGCCTCTTGCAGGTTCGTGACGGATAAGATCATGGCCTCCATCTTGGGCTCGATGTTGTGCGTCTGGTCGATCATGTAGTCGATGCGTTTCCCGGATCGCTCCTCCGCCCCGACGAGCTCGACGTAGATCAGGAACAGCTCGAACGGGTTTACCGAGCCCACGATCAGGTCGTCGT
>JACDFX010000156.1 GCA_013815575.1 Rubrobacter sp. | reverse complement strand
ACGGTACACCGGCTCCTCTCGACGCTCACGCGGCGAGGCTACGCTCGGCAGGTCTCCGACAGCCGGAAGTACACGCTTGGACCGCGGGCGATCACGCTGTCCTCTTCTTCGCGGGAGCGTCTCGGCCCGCTGGCCCGGCCTTTCCTGCAAGAGCTGATGGAGGTCAGCCGGGAGTCGGCCAACCTCGCCGCGCTGGACCGGAACTCCGTCGTCTACATCGAGCAGGTGCCGGCCCCCCGCATGGTGCGGATGTTCACGGAGCCTGGCAACCGGGTGCCACCGCACGCAAGCGGTACGGGCAAGGTGCTTCTCGCCTTTCAGCCGCCGGAGACCGTGGAGGCGGTCTTGAATCGTAGTGGGCTGGCGAGTTTCACGCCGCACACGATCACCGACATGGACAGGCTTCTGGAAGAACTCGGGCGTATCAGGGAGCAGGGTTACGCAACGGACGCGGAAGAGATCGAGGAAGGTGTGGGCTGCGTCGCCGCGCCCGTCTTCGGCGCGGGGGGCAGGGTCGTGGCTGCCATCAGCGTCTCGGGCCCGGCGGGCAGACTCGACGGAGAGAGGCTGGAAGGGATCGTTCCCGAGATCAAACGCATAGCCGCTGACCTCTCCCGTTCCCTGGGCGGCCAGCAGTAGCCGACGAAGCCGTTGTAAAAGGAGCACCCCGGACCCTACGCCCGTCCGACAGGATGCCCCGCTCAAACCTGTAAGCCTTGACGGGCATCGACACTACGTACAACACCCACAGACAGACCACAACGTTTGCGGGCTCCCGACACGTCACCGATGCCAACGCCGAGACCGCACCCGCACAGATGCTTCTGAGCACCCGGCGCGCGGGTGGGCCGGACGGCGCGCCCATCAGCCTTCTTGAGTGTTCGTCTTGACAACCCGCCCGGCCCCTCTCTATACTGCTTTCCGTTCAACGAAATACATATTCTGTATTGTGGAGCAAAGGGGAAAGGATGCGATTCAGCGCGAACGTTTCGATCCTGTTCAAGGAGGCCCCGTTTCTGGAGCGGTTTGGCCTGGCGGCGGAGGCGGGTTTCTCGGCGGTCGAGTTCTGGTGGCCCTCGGGGGAGGATCTGGGAGAAGTGGAGGCCGCGATCAGGGGCGCTGGTCTCTCTGTTGCCCTCTTCAACTTCGACGCGGGGGACATGCCGGGCGGCGAACGGGGGCTCGTTAGCGACCCCGGACGGGTGGACCAGTTCCGGGAAAACGTGCCGGTCGCCCTGGATCTGGCGCGAAGGCTCGACTGCCGGCGCATGAACGTACTCGTCGGGCACGAGAAGGACGGGATGGATCGAGAGGAGCAGTTGGCCCTCGCCCGGGAGAACGTGGCCTTCGCGGCAGAGAAGGCGAGGGAGGCGGACGTCACGGTCATGGTGGAGGCGGTGAACACGTTCGAGAACGGTCCCTACCTGCTGTACACGACCGGGCAGGCGGTCGAGTTCGTAAAGAGCGTGAGGCCTGCCGTAAAGATTCAGCACGACTTCTATCACATGCAGCGGATGGAGGGAAACCTGGTGGCGACGCTGCGGGACATCATCGGATATATCGGTCACGTGCAGGTCGCGGACTCGCCGGGGCGCGGGGAGCCGGGGACAGGGGAGATCCACTACCCCTACGTCCTCGCGGAGCTCGAAAACCTCGGCTACGACGGGTACGTCGGCCTGGAGTACAACCCGACGACCGGGACCACGGAGGAGAGCTTCGGCTGGCTGCCAGAAGAACTGCGCGGCGCGAACGTCCAGGTCTCTGACCTGAAACTCTAGAGAGGGAGGGCATCTTGGCGGACACGGTGGGATTTATCGGGCTCGGGATCATGGGCAGGCCGATGGCGAAGAACCTGATGGAGGCCGGTTACGAGCTTGTGGTCCATAACCGCAGCCCGGAGAAGGCCGAGGAGCTGGCGGGAGAAGGGGCTACGGCCGTCGGCAGTCTCAAAGACGTCGCGGAGAAGTGCGACGTAATCGTCACCATGCTCCCGGACTCGCCGCAGGTCGAGGAGGTCCTGTCCGGAGAGGGCGGCGTCTTCGAGGGCGTCCGCGAAGGCACCCTGATCGTGGACATGAGCACCATCTCCCCCGTCGTCACCGAAAGTCTGGCGGCGAGGGCGAAGGAGCGGGGCGCCTCGCTGTTGGACGCGCCGGTCTCTGGCGGGGACGTGGGTGCGATAGACGGGACGCTCTCGATCATGGTCGGGGGAGAAGAGGCGGACTTCGAGCGGGCAAAACCCCTGTTCGACGTCATGGGCAAGACCGTCACGCACGTCGGGCCGTCCGGGGCCGGGCAGGTCACCAAGGCGGCGAACCAGATCGTGGTCGCGCTGACCATCGAGGCCGTGTCGGAGGCACTGGTGCTCGGCTCGAAGGGCGGGGTCGCGCCCGAGAAGATCCTGGACGTCCTCGGCGGCGGGCTGGCGGGCAATAAGGTGATGGAGGTAAAGCGCGAGAAGTTCCTGAATCACACCTTCGATCCCGGCTTTCGCTCCGAACTGCACCACAAGGACCTCGGCATAGCGCTCGCGGCCGGGAGGGAGTACGGCGTTGCCCTGCCCGTGACGGCCGTCGTAGACCAGATGCTCTTAACGATGAAAAAGAAGGGTTGGGGCGGCGAGGACCACTCGGCGCTGTTGAGGGTTATCGAGGACCAGTCGCAGCACGAGATAGGGTGACGTAAGAGCCGGCCTCGGGTCGGGGAAAGCGGGTTTCGCGGTGGCACGAATGGACGTAATGGACGCGGTCGTGAAGGTGATGGAGGACGAGGGCGTGGAGGTCGTCTTCGGGGTGCCGGGGGCGGCGATACTGCCGCTGTACAAGGCGATGAGCGGGTCAGATCAGATACGGCACTACTCCGTGCGCCACGAGGAGGGCGGGACGCACGCGGCGGATGGTTACACGCGGGTCACGGGGAAGGTCGGGATCAACATAGGGACCAGCGGTCCCGCGGGGACGAACATGATCACGGGCCTCTACACCTGCATGGCGGACTCGATACCCCAGATCTGCATCACCGGCCAGGCCCCCACCGACGTGTTGCATAAAGAGGCCTTTCAGTCCGTGGACATCGTCGAGATCGCCAAGCCCGTCACGAAGTGGGCCGTCCAGGTAAAGGAGCCGGGCCAGCTCGTCTGGACCTTCAGGGAGGCTTTTCGCATCGCGCGGGAGGGGCGGCCCGGCCCCGTCCTCATCGACCTGCCGCTCGACGTGCAGACCTCGGGCCTGGAGGTTGACTTCGACGCGGACCGGGGCGGACGCTTGCACTTCGAGAAGCCCGCTCCCAGCCCGAACGCCATCAGGCAGGCGGTCGAGATGATCCTGGAGGCCGAGAGGCCGGTCCTGATGCCGGGCGGGGGTGTGATCGGTGCCGATGCCGCGGAGGAGTTGATGGAGCTCGCCGAGTACCTGCAGGTCCCCGTCAGCCCGACGTACATGGGCAAGGGAACCATCCCCGAAGACCACCCGCTCTTCATGGGCATCGTCGGCCTCCAGACAAGCCAGCGCTACGCCAACGCGCTGTTCCTCGAGAGCGACCTGGTCGTCGGCATCGGCAACCGCTGGGCCGAGCGCCACACCGGCGACCTCGACGTCTACCGGGGCGGCCGGAAGTTCGTCCACGTGGACATCGAACCGCGCCAGATGGGCCGGGTCTTCCCCCCGGACCTCGCCGTCGTCTCCGACGCGAAGCTCGCCCTCGAAGCGATGCTTGACACCGCCCGCGCCATGACCCCGGAGCGTGAGCCCGGCGCGTGGGTGGAGCGGGTGGACGAGCTGCGTTCGACGTTGCTGCGGAAGACGGACTTTGACAACGTGCCGGTAAAGCCGCAGCGGGCCTTCCAGGAGATGAACGAGTTCTTCGACGATGACGCCATCGTGGTTACGGCCATAGGTCTCTACCAGATCTTCTCCGGCCAGTTCCAGAAGACCTACAAGCCGCGCCACTACCTCTGCTGCGGCCAGGCGGGACCTTTAGGCTGGGAGGTCCCGGCCTGCATCGGGGTCAAGCTCGGCCGTCCGGACAACCTGGTCGTGGGCGTCGTCGGGGACTACTCGTTCCAGTTCCTGATGGAGGAGATAGCCGTCGCGGTACAGTACAAAATTCCCTACGTGCTCGTCATGCTCAACAACGCGTACATGGGCCTGATCCGTCAGGGCGAGCTCAAGTACGACATGAACTACGCGGTGGACATCGGCTACGAAGGTCCCGAGAGCGAGTACGGCATAGACAACGTCATGGTCATGGAGGCGATGGGCGCCACGGGCCGCAGGGTAAGGGAGCCGGACGATATACAGGACGCTCTCGACTGGGCGGTGAGGACTAGCGAGGAGCGGCGGGTGCCGGTGCTCGTGGAGATCATGTGCGAGCGCGAGGTGAACGCCGCGATGGGCCTCTCGATAGACAAGATCAACGAGTACGAGCCCATCCTCGACGGCGCCCGCGAGACCGCCGGCCAGGTCGTGGGAGGCGTCCCGGACAGGGATTGATCGCCTGGACCTGTAAGTACGCTCCCGGCGGCGACCGCCGGCATGGATTAGAGTGCCGACATGGACAAGGAACTGAGAGACATCCTGGATGCAGGCCTCGCCGCGGCCGACCCGAAAGACGCCGTGCTGCGCTCGGTGCGGCTCGAAGGCGATGCCGTTCTCGCCGAAGGCGCGCGCTTCGAGCCGGAGAGGATATTCGTTTTCGCGGCCGGCAAGGCCGCGGGGGCGATGGCGGAGGCCGCCCACGAGCTGTTCGATGGGCGTATTGCGTCCGGGCTCGTGGTGACCAAGGACGCCCACGACGCCGGGCCGGAGGGCTTCGAGACCGTCTTCGCCTCCCATCCCGAGCCGGACGAGAGGGGCGTCGAAGCGGCGAGGAAGGTGCGGGAGCTCGCGGAGTCTCTTGAAGAGGGTGATCTGCTCGTCGCCCTGATCTCCGGCGGGGCGTCGGCGCTGCTCGCGGACCCGGCGCCGCCCATCGAGATCGGGGACCTGAAGAAGCTTACGCAGGACCTCCTCAGGAGCGGGGCGGATATCGGTGAGATAAACACCGTCCGCAAGCACGTCTCGGTCCTGAAGGGCGGCGGCCTCGCCCGCCTCGCCGCCCCCGCGAAGGTCCTCGCCCTCCTCCTCTCGGACGTGGTCGGCGACGCGCCTTCTTCTATCGCCTCCGGCCCCGCCGCCCCCGACACGACCACCCTCGACGGGACCCGGGCCGTGCTGGAACGCTACGATATAGAGCCCCCGCAGAGCATTGCGGATCATTTGAAGGAAGCGGAGGAGACGCCGAAACCCGGCGACCCCGTCTTCGACGGCGTCTCGAACATCGTCTGCGGCGGCGGCAGGCACGCGGTCGAGGCCGCTGCGGAGGAGGCCCGCAGGCTCGGCTACGAACCCCTCATCCTCTCGACCACCATGACAGGTGACGCCCGGGCCATCGCCTCGGTCTGCGCGGCCGTCGTCAGGGAGACGCTGGAGAGCGGCAAACCTGCCCCTCCCCCCTGCGCCGTCGTCTCCGGGGGCGAGGCGACGGTCGTCGTCCGGGGCGGCGGCACGGGCGGCCCGAACCAGGAGTTCGCCCTGACGCTGGCGGTGGAGCTGGGC
>JACDFX010000155.1 GCA_013815575.1 Rubrobacter sp. | reverse complement strand
CGAGATCCATACGTGGTAGTAGGGACTTCGGACGAGAGCCGCCAGCTTCTCCACCACGTCCGCGTCGTGGCCGGCGAAGACGACGCAGGTGTCCCTCCGCACGGCCACCTCGCCCGCGATGGACGGACCGGCGATGGCAGACCAGGAGACCTGTTCCCGCAACTCTTCGGGCACCTGTTCGGCAAGCACCTCCGGCAGTATGCGCAGGTCGCCGTTCTCCGTCGCCTCCATCCCCTTGGCGATGGAGAGCACGTGCATTCCGGGCTTCAGTAGCGAAGCCAGTTGCTCGCCAGCCCAGCGCACCCCAAACGAGTTGACCCCGCTCATGGCGACCTCGGCGTCCTCGAACGCCTCCTCGGCCTCCTCAAGCTGGTAGGCGCAGACGGTCTCGGGAACCACTAGGTCCAGGCCGGGGTGCGTGCCGTTCTCCTTGATGGAGTCGATGATGTCGCGGTCGAGGTGCGTGCCGACGAGCCGCACCTCGTGCCCGTTGTCCGAGAGCGGAATGGTGAGCGCCGTCGCCATTATGCCCGATCCAAGGATGCTCACCGTCGTCATCTCTCCACCTCCCCGACGTCAGTGCGGGAGAGAGAAGCCCGGCACCCGCGGCCCCTGTCAAGAGTCTTCGAGGTCAACTGGTTCCCATTCATTCAGATCCCTTCTGTAATTCTGTCCTTCTCGTCAGGCACGTTTCCTTCGAGGTGGAGACGGATCACCCGGCGTCCGGCCTCAAGCAATGCCTGGCGATCCCCCAGCGCCTGGGCCTCTTTCAGCACCCCGAAGGAGATCGAAGACGCGTCCTCCCCGGCTTCGTCAGGTATCGCCGCGTCCCGTTCGTCATCCGCGGTGATCTGGACGAAGAGCCCGTTTCCGGCGTCGCCCTTGTGTAACTGGCCCGTGGAATGCAGGAAACGAGGCCCGTACCCCACCGTCGTCGCGAGCCGCAGCCGATCTCGCAGCCGGACCCGGAGCCGTTGCAGGGCCTCGGTAGTCCCGTCCAAAGGCTGGACGTAAGCCTGGAGGGCCACGTAGTCCCCGGGGCGCGCCCCTTCCAGGAAGCCTGTCAGCGCTCCCTGCATGGTCTGCGCGGCCCCGTCGGAGTAGACGGTGACCCCGCCCTCCCGAACCGTGGGTTCCGGCGCGGGGAGTTCGCCTTGCTCGCGGTAACCCTCGATCATGCTCCGTGCCTGAACCTTGGCGGACTCGACGTTTGGTTGGTCGAAGGGGTTGATACCGAGCCGCTGTCCGGCGATTGCGGTCGCCACCTCCCAGCGGAACATCTCCGCGCCCAGGTCGTACGGATCGTCAAGCAGTATCTCGAAGGTCGGGTGTCCGCGGCTTCGCAGCTCTTCCAGGAGACTCTCTGTCTCACCGCCGCCCTCGCCGCGCAGGCCCATGCCCACGAAGAGCCGGTCTTCACCGTAGGCTTCCGGCTCACCCGGCGGCTCCATAGCCACGGGCAGGATGCCGACGCCGTCCTTGCCGGTGCTCTCGGCGATGAGCTGCTCCGCCCAGGGGCCGAAGGGCGCCAGGGTGGGCGAGGCGAAGAGCGTCAGCTTGTCGCGGCCGTGGTTCCGGGCGAGCTCTCCCATTATCGCCCCGAGCCAGGCGCCGGGGTTCTCCTCGCCCGCGGGTCCGGAGCATTCGCCCGCCGCGGACCCCGCGCTGTCCAGGAGCTTCGAAACCCCGACCCCGGCGAGAGCCGCTGGCACTATACCGAAGTGCGAGAGCGCCGAGTAACGACCCCCGATGTGGGGGTCGTTGAGGAAGGTTGCACGGAAGCCGTACTTTTCGGCCGTGTCCACCAGCCCGCTGCCGGGGTCGGTTATCGCGACGAAGTGCGACCCGGCCCGCTCCCCGCCGACCATCTCAGCGACGCGGTTGTAGAAGTATTTAAAGAACGAGAACGTCTCTACGGTGCCTCCGGACTTGTGGAGACGACAAAGAGCGTGCGCGAGAGATCGAGCCCATCGGCGTGTCGTAGCACGGCCCCGGGGTCCGTGCTGTCCAGTACGGCGAGGTCCGGGTAGCCTCTCTCGCGTTCGAGGGTAGTGCCAAAGACCTCGGGTGCGAGGCTGGAGCCGCCCATCCCCAGGAGTAAGACGTGCTCTATCCCCTCACTTCGCACCTCCTCGGCGAAATCGAGTATCTCCGGCAGCGCCTTTCCCGTCTCCTCCGGGCTGTGCAGCCAGCCAAGACGGTTCGCTATCTCGTCCGGCTCCGGTCCCCAGACGGTGTGATCCCCCTGCCACATACGCTGTGGGACCCGCCCGTCCCGCAGTTCGGCCAGTGCGCCCGTTACGGCGTCTGTGTACGCGCCCAGAGACGCGGTGTCGGGGGGCGTCACCGCGCTTCCAGTCGGCCTCTGGAGAGCGCTTCCAGGGAGACGTCGTCGAGGCTCGTCACCACCAGGTCCGCCTCCGCCTCTTCCAGCAAGGCCTCATCATCGGCCCGCGCCAGGCCGAGGGCCGCCATCTCGCCGGCTTTCGCGGCCTGCACGCCGTTGGCGGCGTCCTCGATCACGAAGCTCTCCCCGGGAGGGGTGCCAAGCTCTTCGGCCGCGGTCAGAAAGATCATGGGGTGCGGCTTGCCCTGCTCGAAGTCCCGCCCGCTGACGTCCGCGTCCAGTATGTCGAGCAGGGTGTAGCCGGGCCGGATGAAATCGTAATCGAGGCCCTCCTTCTCGGTGAACTCGTCCAGCCTCACCCTCTCCAGGAACAGGCCGGCGTTCTTGGAGGATGAGGCCGCCGCCACCAGGATGCCCGCGTCCTTTACAGCCAATATGAAGCGTAAGGCGTCAGGGAAAGCCTCGAACTCACCGGCCTCGATAAGCTCGGTGATCATTACCTGTTTGTGATCCCCGTACTCCTGGGCGCGCTCCTCGGCGTCCGGCACCTCGAAGTATTCCAGCGCGGCCTGCGCGCCGACGTACCGCGGCTTGCCTGACATGACCTTCTGGTAGACCTCAGGCGTGAACTTTTCGGGGGTGTAGGATGTCTGGTCCCTGATGTCGCTCCAGTCATTTTCCATCAGTTGCCGCAGGCCGTCACGCCAGGCCTGCTCGTGCGGCGAATCTACCAGCACGCCGTCCACGTCGAAGACCGCCCCCCTGAACCCACTCGGTGTCTCCACTTCTCGCTCCTCACTCGAAAGAACCAGGCCGGGACTACTGTCGGGCCAGTTGGCGGCCCTTGCTCTTTATCTCGTCGAGGAGCTCGTCGAAGGAGTCGGAGAACTTGCGCACTCCCTCCTTCTCAAGGGCCTCAACCACGTCCTCGTAGTCCACACCCGCCTCGCCGAGGTCCTGCATGAACCTCCTCGCCTCCTCCGCGCCGTCTTGCCTTTGCAGGGTGTTTTGGATCTCGGCGTGGTCCATCGTCGCCTCCAGGGTGGCGAGGGGCATGGTGTTGACCGTGTCGGGGCCTATGAGGTTGTCCACGTAGATGGTGTCCTCGTAGTCGGGGTTCTTGGTCGAAGTCGAAGCCCACAGGGGACGCTGCCTGGTCGCCCCTTTTGACTCCAGGAACGCCCAATTTTCGCCCGAGAACATCTCGCCGAAAGCCGCGTAGGCGAGCCTCGCGTTCTCTATGGCGAGGCGGCCCTTGAGGTCGTTCCGGCCGGCCTCCTCCAGGCGCCCGTCGCCCTCGGAATCGACGCGGGAGACGAAGAAGCTCGCCACGCTCGCGACGCCGGAAGGGTCTCCGCCCGCGGCGACGAGGCGCTGCAGGCCCCGGATGTAGGCCCCGGCCACCGCCCTGTAGCGGGCGAGCGAGAAGATCAGGGTGACGTTTATGGACTTGCCCTGGGAGATCATCTCCTCTATGGCCGAAAGGCCGGGCAAGGTCGCCGGTATCTTTACCAGGAGGTTAGGCCTATCGACCATCTCGTGCAGGCGACGGGCCTCCGCCACGGTCTTCGGCGTGTCGTAGGCGATGTCAGGGGAGACCTCCAGCGAGACGTAGCCGTCCAGCCTGTCTGTCTCTTCGTACACAGGCATGAACAAGTCGCAGGCGTCCCGGATATCCTGTCTGGCGATCTGGAGGAAGATCTCCTTTGGGTCGTCCATCTCTCTGGTCAGCTCTTCGAGCTGCTCGTCGTAGAGGGAGGACTCGGAGATCGCTTTCTGGAAGATGGAAGGGTTGGAGGTGACCCCGGAGACGCCGTCGTCGATCATGCCTTGCAGGTTGCCTTCTTTGATGTCGTCACGCGAGAGCGAGTCTATCCACACGCTCTGTCCCGCCTCCCGCAACCGCTCTAGTCGCCCGTTCACCCTTATACCTCGCTCTCGTCGTCCTGGACTACTTTTCGGGGACCTCCGTCTAATGTCCTGCCTAGGAGTGTCCTTCCTCTGGCGCCGTATCCTTGACGGCCGGCGTGCCGGCCTCCTCCTCTACCCTCTCCGGCCTGCCGAGCAACTCCAGAACCTTGTTCGCCGCGTTCTCCGGGGTGATGCCGAGCTTCTCAAGCACCAGCTCCCCCGGGGCGGACGCTCCAAAGCGGTTTATACCGATGCTGGCGCCCTTGAAACCGACGTAGCGCTCCCACCCGGAGGTGATGCCGGCCTCGACCGAGACCCGGGTCTCCACGCCGGGGGGCAGCACGGAGTCCTTGTAGCCCTGATCCTGGGCGTCGAAGACCTCCCACGAGGGCATGCTCACCACCCTCGCGTCTACGCCCTTCTCCGAGAGCGCCCCGCGCGCTTCGAGCGCCACGGCGACCTCGGAGCCGGTCCCTATGAGGATGGCCTCCGGCTCGCCGTCTTCGGCGTCCCGGAGCACGTAGGCTCCCCTGAGGGCCCCTTCGGCCGCCACCGGGTCGAGGACCGGCACGTTCTGGCGGGTAAGGAGGAGCGCCACGGGCCCTTCGGCTTCGAGCGTCGTCCACCAGGCCATGGAGGTCTCGTTCGGGTCGGCGGGCCGGATGACGGTGAGGTTGGGGATGGCGCGCAGGGCCATGTAGTGCTCGATGGGCTGGTGGGTCGGCCCGTCTTCGCCCAGGGCCACGGAGTCGTGGGTGTAGACCCAGGCCACGGGGATGTTCATGAGTGCGGAGAGCCTGACGGCCGGGCGCATGTAGTCGCTGAAGATGAGGAAGGTGGAACCGTAGGGGCGCACCATCCCGCCGTGCAGGTGGATACCGTTTACCGCGCTGCCCATCCCGTGCTCCCTGACGCCCCAGGCGATGTTCCGCCCCGTGTGCGTGGCGGAGAACATCCCGCCGTCCTTGAACGTGGTGCTGGTGGAGCCGACGAGGTCGGCCGCGCCGCCGACCATCGTCGGGGTGTAGTCCTCGAAGGCGGCCATGACCGCCGCCCCGGCCTTACGGGTGGCGAGCTTCTCGGTCTCTTCGGGGTCCCACTTCGGTAGCCGGTCCTCGTAGCCGGGCATGGGCTTGCCGCTCCAGGCCATCTCCCATTCTTGCGCAAGCTCGGGGAACTCCTCCTCCCACGCGCCGAAGCGTTCGTTCCACCCGGCTTCCAGCTCTCGGCCCTTCTCGGCCCCGTTCATGTGCCCGTAGACCTCGTCGGAGACGGCGAAGTGCTCTTCGGGGTCGAGGCCCATGGCCTCTTTCGCCGCCCGAACCTCGTCCTCGCCGAGCGCCGCGCCGTGGGCGGCGGCGGTGTCGATGGCGTTCGGGGCGGGGTAGGCG
>JACDFX010000154.1 GCA_013815575.1 Rubrobacter sp. | reverse complement strand
CGGTGTTGGGGGCACGCGTGGCCTGGTTCTTCACGGTGCCGTTTCTGCACCCCGTCTTCGACCGGCTCTTCCGGAGCAGGTACCTGCGCGGCACGTGGCGGGAGTACCTGGTGATGAGCTGGAGCGGAATGCGGGGCGCGGTCTCCCTGGCGGCGGCCCTCACCGTGCCCCTGACCACCGTGAACGGTGACCCACTCGTTGGTCGCGACTTGGTACTCTTCATCACCTTTGCCGTGATCCTCGCGACGCTCGTCCTGCAGGGTCTCACCCTCCCACTCCTCATAAGGGCGCTCGGTATAGAAGAAGATGCGAACATCGGCAGGATCTCGGAGCTGAGGGCCCGCCTCCAGGGCGCCCGCTCGGCCCTGGACCGGCTGGATCAGATCTGCGCGGAGACCGGCCTCCCCTCGGACAACGAACAGGGAATGCGCGACTACTACGAGAACCGCATCCAACGCTACGAATCGGGCATCGAAGCCGGCGGCATGACCGAAGAGTACGCCCAGAGCTCCGCCGATTGGCGCAAGTGGCGGCGGGATCTCATCGAGGCCGAGCGGGATGCCATCATCCACATGCGCGACGGGGGTGAGATCAGCCCCGAGACCATGCGCCGCATCGAACGCGACCTCGACCTGGAAGAGTCCCGCATCGGCGGGTAGGGGCGCTTCGCGAAGCGCCCCTACCCGGGAACGGTTGCGCCGGCCAGGTGGTCCACGAGGCCTTCCAACGAACCGTTCTTCTCGAACGCCGACCGCTGCAGATCGGCCCCGTTGCCGCGGTCCACGATCTCCAGCACGCCTTCGAGCTCGGCCTCGCAGCGGAGGTCCTGCGAGACCGAACGCAGTTCCTCTACCAGATCACGCGCCAGCGGGCGGGCCGGGACGGACCTTTCGGCGGCGAAGTCGTAGAAGGTGGCGTCCATGCCGTGGCGGACCGCCCGCCACTTGTTCTCGGCAATAAAAAGCGGGTCTTCCGGCGCGCGGTCGTCGGCGCTTGCGACGAGGCACTGGACGAGGGCGACGAGGGCGGCGGTGTAGGAGGCGTCCGTCTGGACGTCGGGGGCGCGAAGCTCGACCGTGCCGAATTTGAGGTGGGGCCGGGCGTCCCACCAGCACCAGGAATAATCCGGGATGCTGCCTGAAGCTACGAGGGTCTCGACGTGCCGGTCGAAGTCCTCCCAGTCGTGGAAGGCGGGTGGCGGGCCCGAGCGGGGGAACATCTCGAAGATCTTGACGCGGGTGGAGGCGAGCCGGGTGTCCGACCCGCGCCAGAACGGCGAGTTGGCCGAGAGCGCCACCAGAAGCGGCACCCGCCGGGCGAGCGCGTTGACGGCCCGGATGGCCGCCTCCCCGTCCGGCACGGCGACGTGGACGTGCAGGCCGTAGATGGCCTGGGTCCGGGCCACCCAGCCCATCTCCTCCTCTATGCGGGCGTTGTGCGCGCCCTCCGCGAGCGGCTGCTCGGTGGGGTCTGAGAAAGGGTGCGTGCCGGCGGCCACGATCTCGGCCCCGTTCTCCCGCGCCATCCCGGCCACCTCCCGGCGCAGCCCTGGTAACGAATCAGCGAGCTCCGCGACCGTCTCGAAGACCGGCGAGACCATCTCCACGCAAGACCGCGAGAGTTCCGAGGTTACGAGGTTCGTGCCGTTGCCGGCCGAGATCACCCCGTCGACGGCCGGGACCAGGGCGCGTGAAACCGGGTCGACGAGCTGAAACTCCTCCTCGACCCCAACGGTGTGCGGCGGCCCGGCGCCGAAAGCGTCTTTCATCCGCGTACTCTAGCAGTCTGTCAGGGGGGAGAACCGGCTAGGAGACGAGCGAGCGGCGTCCGAGGGCGACGTGGATGCGTTGGGAGGTCTCCAGGTCGCGGACGGCGTCGAAGAGTTTTCCTTCGGGGACGGTGGCGTACCAGCGCTCGGTGCGGTAGCCGTATCGGCGCTTGAGCTCGCGCACCGAGGCATCGGTGTAGCGAAGAGTGTAGACGAGCTTGCTGATCTCGTCCGGCTTGCGGGGTAGGAGGCGGTGACGCCCCTCGGTCCACCAGCCGATGGGCTGCATCGGCTCGCCCGAGCGTAGGATACCCTGCGTCTCCCATTCGATCCTCAAGGAGCCCATCTCGAAGGTGCCGGGAAGGACGCTTAAAGGTCCAAGCGAGAAGGAGTCACCCTTGTGGAAGCCGAACATTCGTTCGAGGCGATTCCTGAACCCACCTGTGGGCATCCTCTCGTAGCGGGAGCGCAGCTCCAGAAGCTGCTCGTCGGAGTAGACTTTGAGGCCTTCGGCGGTCGGACGTTCCGGGTCCACCCCGCCTCGAAGGAGTACGCGGCGGAACCCCCGGTAGGAGCGCAGGCTCTTGAAGAGCCAGGCCAGGTAGCCGCCAACGGCGAGCGCCAGGCCCAGAAGCATGGTCGTGTAGAACGCCCCCTGCGGCACCGGCACGCCCGCGCCCTCGACGTAGCGTGGGCCGAAAAGGTTGTAGAAGAGAACCACGGCCGTCGTCGCCGCGACGAAAAAGACGAAGCCGACGAGCAAGAAGGCCCCGAGGCGCCGGATCGGCCCGGCGCACGAAGCCGCCAAACCCTCCCAGGCTACCCGCTCCTCTTCGAGCTCGAACGACGCTGTCTTGAGCTTCTCCACGACTACCAGTATACCCACATGCCGGGCTGCGGAGTTGGGTGAAATATCACCCGGTCACACGCCGTGGCCTCCATTGATGGCACAAGCGTGTGTGGTAGAAGTTAGCCCCATGGGCATGAAGGTTTTCAAGGCGGGACGGGGCGTAGAGGGCAGGCGCCGCGCGGGTATTCTGCGGCCGGTGCTGCTCGCCTTATTCTTGGTGATGATCCTCCTGCTAGCCTACCTCGTCCTTCCCTTCGGGGGACAGCGGGCGGTGTTGTTGGGCAGCGACGCGTCCGCCGGCGGGGCGTCGCGCGCGGACACTATCGTGGTTACGAAGGCGGGCGGGGGGATGCTCGCCGTGCCGCGTGACACGCTCGTGGACATACCAGGCGTAGGCGAAGACAAGATCAACGCCGCCTTCGCGACCGGTGGCCCAGAACTCACCGTCGAGACCGTCGAGAACCTCACCGGCCTCCCCGTCGACAACTACGTGGTCGTGAACTTCGGCGGCGTAAAGGACATAGTAGACGCCATGGGCGGCATAACCCTCGAAGTCAACGAGCCGATAGAAGTCGGCATAGAGGGCCAACGCGTCTCGATCCCGGCCGGCACCCGCGAGCTCGACGGCTTCGAAGCCCTGGCCTACGTCCGCTACCGGGGCGGCCCGACCGCCGACATAGGCCGCATCGGCCGCCAGCAGAAGTTCCTACGAGAGCTGGCACAAGAATCTACCTCCCCCTCGAACCTTACCCGCCTGCCGGCGACGACCCGGGCCACCTGGCGCAACATAGACACGAACATGAACCCCCTGAAGGCAGCCCGCTTCGCCATACGCACCCGCCTCTCCGGTATCGAGGAGGCCGAACTCTACCCCGGCACCCCGCAGTACATAGAAGGCATCTCCTACTGGGTGCCCGACAAGGAGGCTGGGGACGAGGTCGTGGCGCGAACGGTCGAGTAGATTTTTAGATATCAGGTTTCACGAAAGTCGGTCCAGGCTACGCGGGTTATGACGACGCCGTTTGTGCCGGCGGCTTCGGACTCGCCGGCGACCTCGTAGCCCCAATGGCGCAGGATTTCGGAGACGGGTTCCGCTTTGGGTTCGGTGCGGCGGGAGCTGCCGTAGGAGCAGAGGATCAGGCGTCCGCCGGGCACGAGGTAGTCGTTTAGCAGGCGTTCGATCATGTCCGGCCGGCGGCCCCGGGGGACATACTCGGGGTTGGTACAAACGAAATCGAAGCGAGACGGTGGGCTCCATTCCATGACGTTACCGACGAAGATTCGGTCGGCCCAGTGGGGCAGTCGCTTTCGGGCGAGGGCGGCCAGAGAGGGGATCAGGTCGAGGCCGTACGGTTCGATCCGAAACCCGCCTTCTCCGGTCCAAATAGCGAGGCTCTCCATTAAGAGCCCGTTGGCGCAGCCGACGTCGAGAAGAGTTCCGTCGCGATCTATCGCAGAGGTGAGGGGACGCCTGGCACGTTCCCAACGGGCCTCGTCTCCCCTGAAGCCGGAGCCCCCGCGTGGATCGTCGGCCTCCAGATAGGCTTTCTCCAACAGATTACGTGTCGCTTCGTTATAGACGTTGTCGTTGTCGCGTGGCATTCCCATCGCACACCCCTTAGCTGACAAGCTGAAAGCGGAGCTCGAAGAGCGTAGCGTGCCGAAAAGCGCGGCGCGCCGTGCTGACAAGCTGGCGAAGCCCTACGTGATGTCTTCCGGTGTCCGGAGATTTCTGCGGCTCGGGGCCAGCGAGTCCCTCATACTGCTCAGGTCTCTGCGGGCCAGGCCGTAGGCCAGCAGGGACTCGACCTCCCTGGCCTTGTTCTTGTTCTCGCGCGTAATGTAGAGGGCGAATTGCCCGGCCCTGCTGCCCGGGACGCTGCTGGCCGGGTGTAGCCGCCTGGCGCTGAAAAGCAGCGCGTTCCTTAGCAGGCCCCGCCTCTTGAAGGCGACGGACTCTATCTCCTCGAAAGGGAGGACGACCTCCCTGGTACCTATCCTGAACATGCTCTCTTTGACGTCGAACTCGAGCACCAGCTCCGACTCGCATACCCTGGCGATGCCGTCCACCACGCCGAGGCCCCGCGGGATCCAGAACGGCAGGCTCATGAAGCTAGAGGACATACACCACCTTCTGCTACGTGGTTTGCGCGATGGGACGAATCTTATGCCCGGCCTCACCGCAGGGCAAGTGTGGCCCCAACTCCTGAAGCCTGTTCAAGCCGCCTGTTCCTCGGCCAGCTTTGTCTGCCGGTCTATGAGCCGGTCGAGCCAGGCGACGCGGGGGTCTCCCTCGGTGGTGCGGCCGGCGTTGACGTACCAGTTGAGGGCCTCGCGGTGGTTGCCGAGGCGGCGGTTTAGCTCGCCGACGAGGTAGGCGGTTACGGAGAGCTCGCGGCCGACGAGGTTCTCGTCCTGGAGGGAGCGGAGGAAGTGGCGGACGGCCCTAAGCTGGAAGGTGCTCTCGAAGGGGCGTTCGCGCTCCTTGCGGCAGACCCAGGAGGCTCGCAGGCAGAGGTCGCCTAGCTCACGGGACCTGAAGCCGCGGGCCTTGCCGCAGATCTCGGCGGCGTGGAAGGCGAGCCAGGGTGGCGAGTTCGACCGGAAGACCCTGAGCAGGCCATCCTCCTCAAGGCGCGCCTCCGCGTCGTAGCGCTCGTCGAAGGAGAGGTAGAGGTCGCCGAAGTCCTCGCCGGCGGCGAAGGAGCAGGCCGGGCACATCGTAACGCCGTTCCGGATCAGGCGGGCGCCGTCCGAGGGGCGGCCCGGGATCTTGGGGCAAAAATCAGACTCCCTGCCAACGGTAACGTAGGTGCCGACGTGGGAGGCCCGGAAGGCATACCCGCAGACGGGGCAGGTGACGTGTTTCGGGCCGGATCTACCCACGGGCACCGCCCGTCTCGCATGCATCATCGGTAGTCGTATCCGGGTCCGTTCTAGGGCCGCCAGGTAAGATCAAAGCGCCCGGAAGTTTACCATAGCGCCGCGCCGGGCCGATATAATCCTCCCCGCAAACGAGGAGGAGGAGACGCAC
>JACDFX010000153.1 GCA_013815575.1 Rubrobacter sp. | reverse complement strand
GCCTAATGGCTAAAGCCGAGCTGAGAGGACCCCTGAAAACCCCGAAAGGGTTTATATCGGCCTTCCCAAGGGTATTACCCGGCAGGACGTGGCCCGAGATAAGGCGTCTGTTGTATATTGCCGTTCAAGACGCCGAATCGAAAAGTAGTTCACGAGGGGGAGGTGAAAGCGCATAGGTATCTTGGCGTTGATAGTGGTGGGGCTGATAGCGGGCGTGCTGGCGAAGTGGATCATGCCGGGGCCTGACCCGGGTGGCATCATAGTCACCATCTTGATCGGCATCGCGGGTGCCTTTATCGGCGGTTTCATCGTGCAGAGCCTCTTTGGTGGACCAGGGCTTACCGATATAAGCGTCAGTTCCATCCTGATCTCCACCCTCGGCGCCGTAGTGTTGCTGGCCGTTTACCGGCTGATAACGCGCCGAACGGTGTAACAAGTTCCAGAACAGTCATGAACATCGAAAGGAGAGAGCATGACCGAGCAGACAGGCACTAGCTCCGGCGGAGGTCCGCTTCAGACGGATCGCGGGAACACGACGATCGCGGATAGCGTGGTCTCCAAGATCGCGGGCATCTCGGCGCAGGAGGTGGACGGCATTCGGATGGGCAGCGGCGCCTCGCAGACGGCGAGCAACCTGCTCGGCTCCATCACCGGCGGCGGCGGCAGCGGCAGCCAGACCCAGGGCGTCACCGTGGAGGTCGGCCAGGAAGAGGCCGCCGTGGACCTGACGCTCACCGCCGAGTACGGCAAGTCCATCCCCCAGCTCGCGGAGGCTGTGCGGCGCAACGTCTCCAACCGAATCGAGAGCCTGGTCGGGTTGCGGGTGACCGAGGTCAACGTGACGGTCCAGAACATCTTCTTCCCGCAGCAGGAGCAGGAGCGCCAGCGTCAGATAGAGCAGCAGCAGCGCGAGCAGCAGCAGCAAGAACAGCAACGGGTCCAGTAGGCGACCCGCCGAAGAGGAGCCTGGCAGATTTTGGCGACAGACATACAGGTAGCGAGGGTCGTCTCAGTGGCGGCCCTCGCCACAGAAGGGGTCCACGCGATGGGCCGCGGACGGTACGTGGAGGCGGCAACCTACGACGGCGCGGAGAAGGTTTCAGGCGTGGTCGTCGACCCGGAGAAAGTCGAGGTCCACGTCGTCGTCCGGTGGCCCCTTCCGAAGCCCATACCCGAGATAGCCGGCAGCATCCGGGAGCGCATCGTTCCCCAGGTCGGTGGACGGAGGACCATTATCATGGTCGACGATCTGGAGGTGGGGGCGGATGAGAATCTTTAATCGGATCGTGATGATCCTGCTCCTCGCGGGCCTCTTTGTTCTCGGCGTCTATGCCGTGGTCTACGCCTTCGACCTGTTCGGCTACAGCCTCTCCTCGCTCCTCGACCCGATCAAGGCGGCCGGCAGCGGCGCCCAGGGCTTTATGAGGGACGTGCAGTCGGGGAGCCTCGCCCCGCTGGCTATAGTCGTGCTGATCCTGGTCGCCCTGCTCGGCCTGATCCTGCTCATCCTCGAACTCAAACCCGCCACACCGCGGCGGGTCAGGATGGACAAGGGCACGTTCGTCACCCGCGGCGTCGTACAGGAGGAGGTCTCGAAGGCCGCCGGGCAGTCCCCGGACGTGCTGGGCCACTCGGTGAAGACCCAGGCGCAGCGGAAGACCGGCGCCCGGGTCGACCTGGAGGCCAAGGTGCGCCGCGGTGAGGACACCGGCGCGATACAGAGGAACCTGCGCCGCACGGTGCAGGAATATCTGGGCAGCCGGGGAATTCCGGTGAGCAAGCTGAACGTGAATACGGTCGAGGCCGACCCGCGACAGACAAAGACGAGGGTGCAATGAACGCTTTCAACCGCTTCATCCTGCTGATCGTGGCCCTGCTACTCATAGTGGTCCCCGTGCTCCTCTTGCTGATGGCTTTCGGGGTGCTCTCCGCCGGCCTCGTCGCCCAGTACACCGGCTACAACGCGGCGCTGCAGGCTGTAAGCGGCCTTTCAGGGTCCGTCTTTACGACGGTCGTGCGGGCCATCATCGCCATAGTCGGGGCGCTTCTGGCGCTCATAGCCCTGCTCCTCCTGCTGCGCGAGCTGACCTTCGGGCGCCGGGTCGCCAGGGAATCCGTCATGGACGATACGCCTGGTAAGGAGACCGTCATAACGGCGGGCGCCGTAAAGACGTTGGCCGACGGCGCGGCCCGGGAGGCCGGGGCGCGGGAGCCCTCTACCACACTCTCTTCCGACGACGGCGCTTACAGCGTTCATTCGAAGATAAAGATCCCCGAGTCGGGCAACTTTACCGAGGTGGCGACGCGCACCAGGGAGAACGTTCGCAGGGTGCTCGACGGGCAAGGCGTGCGCGTCAAAGACGTCGAGGTCACCGTACAAGGAACCGCTTCTTAGCGAAAGGAAGGCAAGAGATGGCTACCACGTGGACCAACAAGCAGTGGGGTGCGGTGATCGGGGCGCTCGTGCTGTTCTCGATGTTTCTGATCGGGTTCGAAGAGACCCTGGTAGTCGTGCTGTTCGGCGTCATAGGCTACTTTATCGGCAAGTACCTCGACGGGGAGATAGACCCCGAAGATATCCGCGCCAGGGCGCAGGGTCGCCGCAGCGGTATGTAAATTCACTCGCGTGAAGACCATATCTCTGTAGACTGTTCGTGGACGCCCCCCAGGATAGGAGAAGGACATCATGGAAACCCTCTGGCTGACGCTAGGCACCATCAGCTTTATCGCGGCAACGGTATTGTTTGTCTTCCTGATGACCCGGGCTCCGGCTGGGAGCCGGCACTTCTTCATCATCACGGCGGTTATAACGGGGGTTGCGGCCTTCTTCTACCTGACGATGACCACGGGCGCGACCGCCACCCTGATAGATGGTGAACGCATCTTCTACTTCGGGCGCTACATCGACTGGGTGATAACCACCCCCCTACTGTTGCTCGACCTGGCGCTTCTGGCCCTGCCCAACTGGCGGCGCAATATCGGCCTGATAGGCGGCCTCATCGCGTTAGACGTGTTCATGATCCTGACGGGGCTGCTGGCCGGCTCCAGCGAGTCCGGGCTCGGTAGGGGATTCTGGTTCGTCGTCAGCACCGCCGCGATGATCGCGCTCCTCTACCTAGTCTACACCCAACTCTTCGCCGCTGCCCAGAACCAGCCCGGCAGCGTGCAGGGCGTCTTCCGCACCCTCGCCTTGCTGACTATCGTCTTGTGGTCCCTCTACCCCATCGTGTGGCTGCTCGGCACCGAGGGCTTCAGCGTGGCCTCTTCTACCGCGGAGGTCTTCCTGTTCCTGATCCTGGACATCGCAGCCAAGATCGGATTCGGCTTCCTGCTCCTCACCAACCGCGAGGCCCTCAGCCAGGCGGTCGGCGGCGGGGGCGGCGGCGCGGCCCAGGCCAGCAGGGTCCGCTAGAACAAAGGCAACAGCGCACCACGACGGCGGGGTCCTTCTGGGCCCCGCCGTTTTTTCTGCCCGCCGTTGCAGGAGGCCCTAACTGGACACCCCACTGGATATACGCTAGCTTTGTGGGGTGGGATGGAGAGGGAGCGGCAGGGCGATGGGGCTCACGGAGAGGGTGAGGAGACTTCGCCACCGCGCAGAGTTGCTGGCCGCGATCCTGGTCCTGCTATCGATACCGGTCCTGTGGTCCCTGTTCCATCAGACCGACCCGGCGGCCGTCCGCCCCGTAGCCCGGCCCGTCACCCAGGCCAGGGTCCTCCCGCAGGCACCCGCGGCGGCGCAGACTCCCCTCGACGGGACCGTCGAGGCGGATCGCGAGAAGCCTCGCGCCGGGGGCTGCGACGACCCGAAGATCCTGGTCGACCGGGCACACGCGCTGCCCGCTGATTACGCGCCGGACGATCTCGTCTCCCTGCCGGGTCTCGGGGTCCCGATTCTCGGTCAGGACGCGCTGCTTCGGCGGGAGGCGGCGGGGAACCTCGAACGTCTCGTGGCATCCGCCGCGGCCGCCGGCGAAGAGCTGACGGTGGCCTCGGCCTACAGGTCCTACACCGACCAGCGCGCCTCGTACGCCAGGCTCGTCAGCATCTACGGCAAGGGTGCCGACAAGACAAGCGCCCCGCCGGGGCACAGCCAGCACCAACTCGGGACCGCGGTGGACTTCACGAACGCAGCGGTCGGCTACCAGGTGCGGCGGAGTTTCGGTCGCACGGGCACCGCCCAGTGGCTCACGCTGCACGCCCACGAGTACGGCTTCGTGATGGCGTATCCCCTTGGCGGAGAGACGAAGACCGGGTACGGGTGGGAGCCGTGGCACTACCGCTATGTCGGCACAGACAACGCGCGGCGCATCCGGGAGAGCAAGCTCGGGCTGCAGGGTTTTCTGCTGCGGGAGGGCGTCCTGCCGCGCTGCTAGACCTGGACCGGGCTGGCGGCGGCGAGTATGCTGCGGCAATGGACAATGAGGCGGCACTCAAGCAGATAGAGGCCTGGAGAGAAGAGGCGGGCTCCGTCGCCATCCTCACGGATATAGACGGCACGCTCGCCCCCATCGTCCCGACGCCGGACATGTCAGAGGTCTCAGCGGAGCTCCGAGAGCTGCTTCGAAAGTTAAACGACAAGTATCTCCTGGTGGCCGGGATCAGCGGCCGCAAGACCGAAGATGCGTTCGACCTTATCGGAATCGAGGAGCTGGTCTACTTCGGCAACCACGGGTTCGAGATCCTGCGCGACGGGGAGGTCGAGGTGGTGCCGGAGGCCTTGCCGTATTTCGAGAGGGTCCAGGAGTTGGAGCACCGCGCAAAGGAGGAGCTCGCGCCTATGGGTGCCTTTGTCGAGGAGAAGGGCATCACGGCGAGCATCCACTACCGGAACGTCCCCCCGGAGGTCGGCGAGCGATCCGTCGAGTTCGTAAAGGCCGAGGGGGAGCGGCTGGGCTTGCGCGTAACAGTTGGCAGGGGCGTCGTCGAGGCCCGCCCGCCCGTCCGGGCGGACAAGGGGACCGCCGTACGCACCCTCGTCGAGGAGTACCGTCCAAGACGGGCCATGTTCCTCGGCGACGACACCACCGACCTGGACGCCTTCCGTGAGTTACAAGCGCTGCACGAGGAGGGACTTTTGGAAGAGATCCTACGCATCGGCGTTGAGAGCGACGAGGGACCGCCGGAGATCGTCGCCGAGGCCGACCTGGTCGTGGACGGCGTGGGAGGCGTCACCAACCTGTTGCGGGCCCTCCTCTAGAGGAAGTCCCGCCGGGGCGTCTCCGCCACCGAGTATCCTTACCGAGTATCCGTCTCGTCCCGGAACCTCCCGAGTAGCCCGGCCAGCGGGAAGCCGAGGACCACGCCTTCGGCCGCGCCCAGCACTCCCCCCGGCAAGGTCGAGAAGAGGATCGCCGAGAGCAACTCGGAAGTGCTCGTCGGCATGTACGCTTCATTGTCGAAGAAGAACATTACGGTCGTCAGGAAGGGGGACAGGACCATCCCCCCAATGCAGACCGACAGCACCATCAGGCCGTACCGCGCGAAGAACCTGTCCCGGAGATCCCGCTCCGCTACCAGCAGGAGCACGCCGGAGATCGCGATGCCCACGAAGACCCCGCAGAGCGCGTACATCAAGAAGAGCGCCGGGGGCCCCGGACGTAACTCGAAGAGCCTGTCGAGGCTGTTGTCGGAGATCAGGCTGTACAGGGT
>JACDFX010000152.1 GCA_013815575.1 Rubrobacter sp. | reverse complement strand
GCTCGCGTTCGCGGACGCCGCGGCCCCTGGCGTGATACTCGCCCAGGCCATCGGCCGCTGGGGCAACTACTTTAACCAGGAACTCTTCGGGAGACCGTCGGGGCTGCCGTGGGCCATCAGGATCGCCCCCGAGAACAGGCCCGAGGGCTACACCGATGCCGGAACCTTTCACCCGACCTTCCTGTACGAGAGCATCTGGAACTTGCTCGTGTGCCTGGTGCTGCTCTGGGTGGCCCGCCGCTTCGCGGGCCGGCTCAAGGACGGCGATCTGTTCCTGCTCTACGTCAGCCTCTACTCCACGGGGCGTTCCCTCACGGAGCTGCTAAGGATCGACCCCTCGTTCCTGATCGGGGGCAACATCCGCGGCAACATGCTCGTGGCCATCGTGCTCGCGCTCGCCTTCGCCATGATCCTGATTCTCCGCCACTCCCGACCCCCCAAACGCCCACAATCCACCTGAGCTAGGCCCAGATACAAAGATTCAGGTTAGATGCCGGGCCCGCGCAAAACTGCGACCGGCCACGCACCGCCAAGGGCCGTTGCCGGTCTTTCCGCGGTTCTTGGCCTAGAGCCTCACACCCACGAACAACCAGAGCCCAAGCAAGATAGTCTCCACCGCCAGCACGATTAGAACCGGGGAGAGCGCCCTGGCGACCTTCCGGCTGTAGACCGTCGGGGCGACTAGGTAGCCGAAGACGAGGCCACCGGCGAGGCCGCCGAGGTGGGCGGTGTTGCTCACGTTTGGTATCGAGAGGCCGAGGTAGAGGTTGATTGCGAGTAGGATCAGCAGTTGCCGGATCACGGGGTTCTGCCAGGAGAACGTGCCCCTCCGCAGGGCATCCCCGAGTACGCCGCCTAGAAGACCGAAGATGGCCCCGGACGCGCCGACGGCCGGACTCGCGAAGCCGCCAAAGTACAGGTAGGCGATGCCGCCGGAGAGACCGCTGAGCAGGTACAGCGCGAGAAAGCGGCCCCGCCCGAACGACGCCTCGACGAACGAGCCGAGAAAGTACAGTGAGAGCATGTTCAGCGCGAGGTGCAGAAACCCCGAATGCAAAAAAACGCTTGAGACGAGCCGCCACGCCTGGCCCTCGGCCACGAGCGCGGGAACGAGGGCACCCCGCCCTAGGACGTCGCCCGGTTGTGTGACGAGGGCGACGTTCCACGGAATGGACCCCGAGGCCGTGCCGAGGTATGCGACACCGAGGTAGACGAGAACGCAGGCGGCTATGAGGCCGTAGGTTACAGGCAGGCGTTGGGTGTTTTGCCCGATCAGCGGCGCTTGACCTCGCGCGCGGCGTCCCCGACCTGGATCTTGGAGAGGTCTTGCAGGGGGCCGCCGACCATAGATTCGAGGTCGGGGTCGTCCGGGGAGCCGGTCCCGAAGCCCTGTACCCGGACGTCGTCGCCGAACATCTGGCCGAACATACGCTGGAGGTTCTGCTGCATCTCCCCGATGTCGACCGCGCCGAGGGGGGACTGCGCGCTCTGCTGGAGGCGGGCCACGGCTAGCCTCTCCTTGACCTCCGTTACCTCCGCCTGCGCCTTCACGTCCTCGACGGTCCCGAGCGTCTCTCCGGTATCCGGGTCCCAGACCTCCTCACCGTCAGGGGCGAAGACCTCGAAGACCATCCCGGCGCGCACGCCGTCCGCGCTGCCCCTGTTCAGCACGATCTCACTGTTACCCAGGATCTTGGCCACCTTGCCCTCGACCGCCATCTCGCTCCCTTCGGCCGGCTAAACCCAGCCGGTCCTGTCGGTTTTGTTTCGTCTGGAGATTATATCTATCACAACGCGCCCGTCCCCCTCGGCTAGAATCTTCGCCATGCCGGGAAGGACTAACAGCGTGGGACGACACCTTCCGACCTCGGGCGGGCTGCGAAAGACGCTCGCGCTCGCCGAAGAGCAGGGGTGTGAAGCGCTTCAGGTCTTCGTCTCCAACCCACAAGGGTGGGCGGAGCCGATGGTTCGGGACGACGCGGAGGCGTTCGTCGAGGGGGCGCGGAAGATCGGCATCTCGCCGGGCGTGGCGCACGCTAAGTACCTGATCAACCTCGCCTCGCCCAGAGAGGATCTGCGCGAGAACTCGATGCGGGCCCTCGCTGCGGAGCTCGTGGCCGCTGGCGAGCTCGGCCTGGACCTCGTCGTCGTCCACGCCGGCAGCCACGGCGGAGACGGTGAAGAGAAGGGCGTGGACCGCCTCGTCGAGGGCCTGGAAAGGGCGAGGGAGTTGGCCGGGAACTCCGGGCGCGCGGCGGAGGCCGTTGTGGAGAACTCCGTCGGCGCCGGGACGCAACTCTGCTCGACGTTCGACGTTCTGGGCGAGGTCTCGCGCCGGGCGGGGGTTCGGGTCTGCGTGGACACGGCCCACGCCTTCGTGGCGGGCCACGACCTCGCGGTCCCCGGCGGCCCCCGACTCGTCGCCGCCGAGCTGCGGGCCGCGCTCGGGGAGGCGGTCGCGCTCCTCCACCTCAACGACGCCAAAAACGAGCTGGGGAGTCACCGGGACGGGCACCGCAAGGTGGGGGAGGGCTTGATCCCCGAGGCCTCCTGGACGGAACTCTTCGCGGCCCTGCCCGGCGTTCCGCTGGTAATGGAGACGCCGTACGAGACGCCCGAGGCGGACGCCGAGGAGGTGCGGCGCGTCAAGAGATTGGCGGGCGGGTTGCGCAAGACGGCCGATGAGGGATAGAATCTAGCCTGTGAACACCATCGAGATCACCGCGAAGAGCAAGGAGGGCGACCTCCTCTCGGCCATCGGCGAGACCTTACGCGCCGAACGCAACGAGCGCGGCCTAACCCTCAAACAGGTCGCCGAGGGCGCCCACGTCTCCGTCTCCTACCTGGCCGAGATCGAACGCGGCGAGAAGGACCCGTCCTCCAGGGTGCTCGAGAGCATCGCCGCCGGCCTCGAGGTCGAGGTGAGCGAGTTGCTCGTCCGCGTCGCCTCCTCACTGGAGCCCGCGCCCGTCGTCCCGGTCGCAAGCTCGCTGGCGGCCTAGGAGCTGTCAGCACGGCGCTTCGCGCCTTGCAGCAGGGGACGTGGGCGAGTTGGAACAAAGGTGTCCTGAAGATTCCGGAACAGAAGATGCTTGACCTGGCGGGACGAATCGGGCGCAGGATGTAATGGCGTTCGAGAATACATACGTTTTGCGGCCGATTACGCGGTCCGATGCGGAGGAGATCTCCGGCTGGCGCTACCCGGAGCCCTTCTCCTCTTACGACGGCAACCCTTCGTCTATTCCCGGGCTGCTGGATCCCCGCTACGACTACCACGCCGTCTTCGACGATACCGGAGAGCTCGTCGGGTACTTCTGTTTCGGCGCCGACGCCACCATTCCCGAGGGGCGAAGGCGCGGTCTATACGGCGACGACGCCCTCGACGTGGGCCTGGGCATGAGGCCGGATCTCACGGGCCGCGGCCGGGGCCTGGAGTTCGTGAGGGCTGGGCTCCGCTTCGCTGAAGAGAAGTTCTCGCCGCCCGCCTTCCGCCTCACCGTTGCGGCCTTCAACCGGCGCGCCGTGGCGGTCTACGAGAAGGCGGGCTTCGATCTCATCCAGGAATTCGGGGACCGCGGCCCGGAGTGGCTGCTAATGAGACGTCCGGCGTAGCCCTTCCCGTCAGCCCCCCTACACGGCGAACAGGTAGGCGGCCATCACGCCGATAAAGTTGTAACCGGCGTGGGCCAGGAAGCTCGCGGTCGTGTTGTAGCGGCGGCGCAGGAACCCGAGGCCGACGGAGAGCACGAAGATGTAGCCCAGGATCAGGGAAGGGCCGTACTGCACGTGCATCGAGGCGAAGAGGACGGAGGTCGGGAGGATGCCCAGGGCGGGTTGGACGGCGCCGCGAAAGAGCGTCTCTTCCCCGAGCCCGGCCCCGATACCGATAAGCAAGGCAAAGAGGACGGCCGAGGCGAGGCCCAGGCCTCGGGGATCGAAGAGCGTGCCCGAGATCTCCCCGACCTCCCGGTAGAGCTCCGGCTGAAGCTGGCGAAACAGGAAGTCCGCGCCGAGCGAGACCGCGAAGGCGACGGCCACGAAGGCCGCGACGACCCCGAGCTGCCTCAGATTCAGCGGTCCATACCCGAGGCGGGCGAGCGTCGGCCGTAGCCCGCGGCGGATGCCTGCGCCCACCCCGAGAACCGCCACCGCCAGGAAGGGAAGCTGGGTCGCGAGGACCATGCCAACCGGCAGCCTGCCACCCGTGCCGAGGGAGAAGGCGCCTATCTGTTCCAATTGGTCGAAGCCGAGGATGCCGATCAGATTGTTCGTCAGCAGCACCATCGCGAAGAGCCAGAGCGCTAGAAAGACGGGCGGGTCTGATAGGAAGGTTCCCGGTCGGCGGCCCAGGATCTTCAGCAACGTCGGGATACAGAGGACCAGCCCGATCAAGCCGGCCGCAAAGACGGCACCCGCCGTAACCGTCAATAATCCTGACGGGTATATATTGGCCGGCACCGAGCCGGAGAGCCGCGCGGCCCCGAGCAAAGCCCCCGCCCCGAGCACGAGCAGCGAGACGAAGAGAAGGGTGACCCACAGCGAGATCTCGGCGCCCCGGCTCTTCCTGGACCACTGCGCCAGCAAGGCCAAAGCCCCTACGAACACCGTCACCGCAAGCAAGGCCAAAATACTTTGCATAAGCGAAAGAAAGGTTAGCACACAACGAAAACCGGACCGCGCGAAATAATACGCGGCCCGGATGTCTCGCCTGGGCCAGGAAGGGGGAAGGGCCCAGTGACAGCAATATAACCGTGGCGGGTTACACCCCGGCTACCAATAGATAACAAACGGGTAACAGCTTGTCTGCACGCTGCGCCCTTCGGGATTCGGTTTCAACTATCAGCTCTTGGCGCTCTGGGACCGCAACCCCGGTTCCGCCTGCAGCGCGCCTTGCGGTGACGAAATCGTCCCCCGAAGATAGGCCACTTAGTGCTTGGACGAAGCCCGCGGTCTTCCCGCTAGGGATCTCGGTTTTCGGCGCTTTCGAGGCCGTCGAGGATGGGGCCCAGTTCTTCGTCGCGGGCGGCCTCGTATTGTTCCAGGGTGTCCGCCTCGCGGGCCAGGTCGGCGAGACGCCCGGTCAGGCCGGTGCCGGTTTTTGCGGCCAGGGTGCGCCAGGCGAGGAGGCGAAAAGGGCGCTCCAGGTCCGGGTTTGCGGGGCCGGATTCGAGGAGGTCTTCGAGCGCGGCGTGTAGGGCTTCGGCCTCTTGAGGAGATAGGTTGAGTTGAACCGGGTGGTCTTCGGGCAAGTCAGCGGACCTTTTCGAGGTAGATGCGGTCCTGGGTTATGACCACTTGCAGGTCGTCTGGGGAGCCGCGCAGGTAGGACCGCCATTCGCGGCCGAAAACGTCGGAGTCACGGGCGTCGGTCCTTAGCACGATGCCGTCCGCGGTCTCGTCGAGTACCGCAGGGTGCTCGGAGAGCTGGCCACGGCGGACGGGGTCCCGGCGGTAGATGGAGTTTCGGGACCGGAAGCTCTGCACGCTCGACGGCGTGGTGTTCAACTCCTGGGCGATCCAACCGTCCCCACGACCGTCCTCGACCCAGCGCCGGATCTTCGACGCGTGCGGCTTTAGCGCGACCCTTCTGTTTCCCACTTCCCCCCGCTTCTTCGACGAATCTCGTCTTCAAGTCCATATGTACCACTTTTTGT
>JACDFX010000151.1 GCA_013815575.1 Rubrobacter sp. | reverse complement strand
CGTCTATTGTCTCAGGCCCCGAACGGGAAGCGTAATGCTCATCAGTTCCACCCCCCGACCCGGTCGTCGCCCCCGGCCAGCAGGTCGCGCCGAGGCGTCCTTGGGGGCCGATGCCTCGTGGAGGCGTCTCGAGGACGCTCAGTGTCCGAAGGACGGTTCCGCGTCCTCCGCAGAGTAGCCTTCCTCTCCGGGGTCTGCCGGGGAGACGATGAACGAGGTCAGCACGGCGCTCACCAAGTACAGGGCGGAGTACGTGATCACGACGCCCCCGTAGCCTATGAAGGGGGCGAGGGCCGTAGGTATGGCCAGGCCGATAAACGCGGCGCCGCCGGCGCCGGTGTTGAGGATCGCAAGCGCCGCGCCCTTGTCGTGGCGTTCGACCATGGAGGGCATGAGGGCCGAGAGCGGCACGAAGCCGGCAAGCAGGACGCCGTAGAGCATTCCGAGCACTACCGTGACGGCGTAGCTCTCCGTGAGCAGCGATCCGAAAAACCAGAGCGGCGTGGCTATCGCGCAACCCACGCAGCCGAAGAAGGTAACGGTGCGCCGCCAGCCGAAGTAGTCGCCGACTATCCCGAAGAACAGGTTGGCGCCGATGTTCGCGCCGTAGACCAGGGAGACGAGCACAGAGTACTGCCCCGCGCTCATGAAGCCGTCGTAAGGGGCCTCCGCGGTGGCCGCCACGAAGACGAAAGGCATGAAGAAGAAGAACCCGTACTGCGGTGAGGTGTTCACGATGCGGACCACGAGGCCCAAGACGGTCCTGGGATCGCGCCAGAGGATGTCGATGCCCTCGAGAAGCCGCTTGTAGCTCCTTGGGTTCTCGACGTGCTCGTCGGCGATCGGCTGCAGGCCCTGCGCCTCGCGCACGAAGAACGAGCCTATGACGCCACCGATGGCGACTATCACGAGCGAGAGCCAGAAGGTGTTGTACACGCCTATTAGGGGCACCGAGGCGGCGGCCACGACGGCGCCTAGAGTCGGGAGGCCGCCGGTGAAGGCGAACCAGAACCATCCGGCGGCCGAGCCCCTCATGTGCACCGGGGTGACCGTCTGTGCCCATACCAAGAACCCGAAGGCGAAGAGCGGGTAGGCGAGGCCGCGTATCCCGTAGATCAGGCCGACCAAGAAGAGGCTCCCGGAGTCGATGGCGAAGAGGAGGAAGATGATCTCGAATACCACCCAGATCGCCGCGCCGAGTTGCATGACCCTTTGGGGACCCCAGATAGCAGAGAGCGTGCCGGAGAACCACGAGGCCACGATGACGCCGAGGCCGTAGACGGTGCCGGTTATCAGCGACGCCTGACCGCCGTTGAGCCCTCCTTCGGAGGTCAGGTAGCCCGGGAGTCGGCTTATCTCCACGCCGTCGCCGATCATAAAGATAAAGACGGCCACGAAGCCCCAGAAAAGCGGCCTCGGCATGCCCATCTTCTCGACCCGGCGTCCGAAGGCCCCGTACTCGGGTTGCGCTTGCTGGCTACTCATGGCCTATCCTCCCTCTGGCTGAGTTCTCGCTCGGCGTCCGTGTCGCACGCCTCGAACCGATCGCGTCTCGTTCCTTCTGCACGTGTGGGTCAGCGGCCTCCCCCATCAGCCGGGGGCGACTTCGCGGTACCTGTAGATTCGTCGGGCTCTGCGTGCGCCAGATAGGGCTCCTCTTGCCATGGGCGTAGGTCTTGCCCGGACGAGGGTCTGGGGCGTTCAGCCATGGGCCGGGGGCTGGTCCCTGTCCTGGCTCGCCTCGTGGTGGGAGACTTCGTGCATGAGCTCTTTCATCCGGGGATAGGATTCGATGTACTTGTCGACGTAGAACTTGTACGCCTCGTGCATGGCGGGGTCCGGTTCGATCTGGCTCTCGACGTGGACCATGTTCTCGGCGGCCGTCTGGATGTCCGGGTAGAGCCCGGCCCCCACGGCACCAAGTATCGCCGAGCCCAGCGTCGGCGCCTCGGGCACCCGGGTAAAGGAGATCGGCAGGTTCGAGACGTCCGCGTGCATCTGCATCCACAGGTCGCTCTTGGTCGGGCCGCCGCACACCACGCCCTCCTCTGGCTCGAAGCCGTTCTCGCGCATGGTCCGCAAGATGTGCTCGGTGCCGTAGCAGATGCCTTCGAGGATCGCCCGGAAGACGTGCCCCTCCTGGTGCCTGAGGGAGAGCCCCCACATCATCCCGCGCGCCTCCGGGTCCGTGTGGGGCGTCCGGTTGCCCTGCCAGTAATCCAGCACCATCAGGCCCTCGGAGCCCGGCGGCACCTCCGCCGCCATCTCGCCCAGTACCTCGTAGGCGTCCACCCCGCGACGCTCGGCCTCCGCGCCGGCCCTCTTTGCGAAGTTGTCTTTGAACCACTTGACCACGGAACCCGTGGAGGCCTGGCCGCCCTCGACGGAGTACTGGCCTGGCACGATGCCGTCGGTGTAGGCGCCGAAGAGCCCGGCCCCGTACTTGGGTTCCGCGGCCTGGCCGACCACCACGTGCGATGAGCCCGTGATGAGCGCCATCTTGCGCGGCTCCAGGACGTTGAGTCCCACGAGGGCGACGAACGCGTCCCCCCCTCCCTCCGCCACCGGAACGCCCGCCGGTAGGCCAAGCTCTTCGGCCGCCTCCTTCCGCAACTCGCCGGCAACGGTGCCCATGTCGAGCACCCGCGGGGGGAACTTGTCGAGCAGGTCGTCTAGGCCGAGTGCGACGTAGAGGCTCTCCGGAAACCCGCCCTCGTTCCGATCGTAGTACCAGCGGAAGCTCGCGGTGTTTATGCTAGCGGTCCACTCGCCGGTCAGGCGGTACGTGACCCAGTCCAGGCACTCGCAGATGTGTTCGGCATTCTCGTAGGTGTCGGGCTCTCTCTCCTTGAGCCAGAGGGCCTTGCTGGGCATCCACTCGGCGGAAACCCTGGCGAATCCGTTGTACTTAAGCGCGGGGTCTTCGGTCTCTTGGACCCGGACCGCCTGATCCACCGCCCTCACGTCCATCCACATGATTGCCGGTCTCAATATCCTTTCTTGCCGGTCGAGGGCAACGACGGTGCAGGTCGTGGCGTCCACGGAGAGGCCGGCGATCTCCTCCGAAGCGACGTTCCCCTCGTCGAGCGCCCGACGGGTCGCCTTGACCAGGCAGCTCCACCACTCGTCGGGGTCCTGCTCGGCCCACCCGGAGTGCGGGTGCTTGAGGGAATAGGCTTCTGCGGCGAAGACCACGGGGGTGCCCTCCAGGTCGAAGATCCCGACCCTCACGCTCTCCGTCCCGTAGTCTATGCCAAGTACGTATGGCCCCTCGCTCAAAGCTCTCCTCCTCTTCGCGCGTGCTCCGCCCGCAGACCTCGCGCGGCGGGGAGAGCACGCCTTCCACACGACTTGCGCCCGTCGCTCGGTTTGCGCAGCATGACACCGGACGCCCGATTGGCCGCAATCCTCCAGGGGCAGCCCTGGTCGGGAGGTACGAGGCCGGTCCCCTGCCTTCTCCCCGTAGAGATCTCCGGCGCCGCGACGCCTGTCCTGCCGGGCCTGCCCCTTCCAGCGAGCGCGAGCTCGTTGGCGATCACGCTATCATCGGGTGGGGTCACCCGTCTGCGCCTGCGAGGCCGCCTCGCGACCCCAGAACCCATCGGGCGCGAACAGCTCCTCTATGCACTCCTCGAAGACGCCGGATTCGGCGGCGAGGTCGAGGACGGTGTAGCGTTTGCGGATCGTGCGCGCCCTGGAGTACGTCGCCTCGAACTCTTCCCAGCCAAGCCCGATCTCGTCTGGCCTCGTGGGGCACCCGGCCGCCCGCAGCATCTCCCTTATCCGCGCCGCCGGCATCAGTTGGTCCCTCAAACGACCGCGTAGATCCGGCCAGACTTTCCGGAGCAGCTCGAGTCGTTCCGCCAGCTCTTCGGCGTCGACGTATTTGGCGAGGCTCTGTTCGACGGCGCCCCGCTTTAGATCCGGAATCGTGTGTGCCTCCCGAACGGAGCGCTCCACCTCGTCCCGGCCGGGCCAGGCACCGCTGATCGCGTCGATGTCCAGGTTACCCAGGTCGCGCTCGAGTATCCGTTCGTAGAGGGCGGCGATGGCGACCGAACCCACCCCGACTTTGAAGCCGTGCGAGAGTGGAGGCCCTTCGTGGCCTTCGCCGTGTCCCAAGCCCTCCATCTCCCAGAGGTGGCTGAACTGGTGCTCGGCGCCCGAGGCCGTCCGGGAAGACTGGTAGGACTGCATCCCCAGGCCGGACATCACCAAGCCCTCGATGAGGTTACCCGTCGCCTCCTGATCCCCCTCGCGCAATTCGGCTGGTTCTCCGGTCCACTCGCGAAGGTGGTCTTGCACCAACGACCAGCCGCTCGGGTCTATCTCCTCGACCCCCAGCGCGTCGGCGACCAACCAGTCGGCCCCGGACGTCACCTTGCCCAGGATGTCCGCGTAACCGGAAGCCGTCATGTCGGGCGGGGCGTTCGCCAAAACGTCGAGGTCCGCCAGGAACGCCTTCGGCGCGGAACAGGCCAGCGTCTGCTTTAGGCCGTCCTTCTCTATCGACGCGCCGAAGGCCGTGTACCCGTCCATCGACGCGGCGGTCCCGACGCACAGGTAGGGCCTGCCGCGCTCGTGGGAGGCACGTTTGACGATGTCGTTGAGGGTCCCGGAGCCGACGGCCACCGGGATGGCCTCGTGCCCCCGGAGCGCCTCCACGAGCTTCTCGATGTTCGCGTACTCGGCGTACAGGGTCGGTTCTCCAGGGAACACGTACGGCTCGACGAGCTCGCGTCCGGCCTCCTCCAGATGCCGCTGCACCTCCTCGCCCGCGACCGCGAACGTGTTCTCGTCCGCGACGATGACCGCCGGTCGATCACCGAAGCTCTCCCCGAACAGGTCGTCGATGGAGGCCAGCACTCCGGACCCGATCGTGACGTTCTCGGTGTCGGTCGCCTCCCGTAGTGCGGCCTTGATCCGCTCGTCGTTCATCCGCTACCTCCAGCCCGTGTTCCCGCGGCTCCCCGGCGTCGCGGTCAACGGCCGCCGCCCGCCACGTGCCGCTGCGTCTTGTGCATAAGCTCCTTCATCTGCGGGTAGGCCTCCATGTACCTGTCCACGTAGAACTTGTACTCCTCGTGGCGTTCCCCGTCCGGCTCGATGGTGTCGGCGGTGTGGACCATGTTCTCGGCGGCGGTCTGGATGTCCGGGTAGATGCCGGCGCCCACGGCCGCCAGCATCGCCGAGCCCAGTACGGGGCCCTCGCTCACTTTCGTAAACGCTATCGGCACGTTGGAGACGTCCGCGTGCATCTGCATCCACAGGTCGCTCTTGGCCGGGCCGCCGGAGACGACGTTCAGCCTCGGCTCGAAGTCCTGACTGCGCATGGTGCGCAGGATGTTCTCGGTGCCGTAGCAGATGCCCTCGATGATGGCCCGGAAGACGTGCCCCGGGGTGTGGCTCAGGGTCAGGCCCCACATCATGCCGCGCGCCAGGGGGTCGGTGTAGGGCGAGCGGTTCCCCTGGAAGTAGTCGAGCACGATCAGGCCGTCCGAGCCGATGGGCACCTCGCGGGCCCACTCGGTCAGGACGTCGTAGGTGTCTACGCCCCGTTTCCTGGCCTCCGCCGCCGCGTCCCCCGCGAACTGGTTCTTGAACCAGGCGACGATGGAGCCTGTAGAGGCCTGGCCGGCCTCTACGGTGTACTG
>JACDFX010000150.1 GCA_013815575.1 Rubrobacter sp. | reverse complement strand
CTCCGCCGGCTTGAGTACCCCGATGACGGGCTTGGTCCCCGTCTTCTCGATGTTCCCGAGCGCCTTCTCCTCGATGGTCGAGAGGCCGCCGGCGATGTTGCCCTGCGTCGGCTGTGAGCCGAAGAGGTCCTCCGACTGCGTCTCGATGAGCCCGACGTAGTCGTCGTAGACCCTCTGGAACTCTTCCTTTAGCTCAGGGGTCGCCATCCTCTCCGCTACGAGGTGCTCACCGCCCGTAAGCTCGGAGGTCTCCCCGAAAAAGACCGTCGCGCCCGCCTCGACGAGCCGGTCCACCGCGACGCCAACCGTCGGGCAGGAGGCAAGACCCGTCGTCGTGTCCGACTCGCCGCACTTGATGCTGACGGTGAGGTCTTCCAGGGCAACCGGCTCCCGGCGTAGCTCGGAGGCCCATTGGACGAACTCCCTGGCCTTCCACGAGGCCCGCCTGACGGTCTCGAGGTCGCCGTGACCCTCGATGGAGAACGCGGCCACGGGCTTTCCGGTTTCGGCGATGCCGTCGGCCACTTTCCCTGTCCAGTTCTCCTCGATGCCGATGACGACCACGGCGGCGACGTTGGCGTTGGACCCCGTCCCGATCATGGTCCTGAAATGGAGGTCCAAATCCTCCCCGTACTGCAACCGCCCGTAGGAGTGGGGCAGCGCCATCGTTCCCTTGATGTGCGAGGCCACCGCCTCACAGGCGGCGTTCGATATGTCGTCCACGGGGAGGATGATGACGTGGTTGCGCACCCCGACGCGGTCGTTCTCCCGCCTAAAACCGTAGAGGTCCATGCCTACCACCTCGCGCTCTCGAGGTTGTGCGTGTGGACGTAGGCGCCCCTGCGGAAGCCCTCCGTGGCCCTGCCGATCCTGGCCCCGTACTCCGTCACGTCGTCCCCGGCCTCGCGGCCCTCCACCGCGATCTTGTGCCCCAGAGGCACGTCCCCCAACGACTCGACCTCCACCGTCGAGTCGTCGTCCATGTACACCCCAACCACCTTCTCCCCAACACCGATGTCCGAGGTCGCCACCCCGACGTGATCGCCACCTTTATGGATCAGAAACTTGTGCATCCCACCTCTTTCTCGAAGATCTCCTTGGGTCATACCAATCCTCCGACGATGCTATCAGCGGAGGAGAAATCCCGCAACAGTAAGCATCGTCGTGCCTTTTCTGTTCTGGAAAAGGTATTACCAATTTAGGGGACGCGAACCTCGGGGACGTTTTCGGCGTAACGATCAGGGCGTTGGTCGGGGGGCTTTGGCGGTACGGGTGTGGTTCGGGTTTGTGTGTGCGGGCATAATTGGGCGGTTGTGGTTTATAGGAGGAGGCGGACGGTGGAGACGATAAGGGTTGGGGTGCAGATCCAGCCGCAGCACGCGGAGTACCGGCAGATGCGCGACGCGTGGCTGAGGGCCGAGGAGGCGGGGGTGGACACGCTCTTTAACTGGGACCACTTCTACCCCCTGTACGGCGAGCCCGAGGGCAAGCATTTCGAGTGCTGGACGCTGTTGGCGGCGATGGCCGAGGTGACCGAGAGGGTCGAGTTCGGGGCGCTCGTTACGTGCAACTCGTACCGCAACGCGAACCTGCTGGCGGACATGGCGCGCACCGTGGACCACATCTCCGGCGGGCGGCTGATACTCGGGATCGGCTCGGGCTGGTTCCAGAAGGACTACGACGAGTACGGCTACGAGTTCGGGACCGCGCCGGGACGTTTGAAGGATTTGGACGCGGCTATGCCGGTAATAGAGGAGCGGCTCGGCAAGCTAAACCCGCCGCCGACGCGTGAGATCCCGATCCTCATCGGGGGCGGCGGGGAGAAGGTTACCTTACGCATCGTCGCCGAGCGGGCCCACATCTGGAACGGTTTCGGCAACCCCGAAGAGGCGGGCCGCAAGAGCGGCATCCTCGACGACTGGTGCGGCAGGATCGGCCGGGACCCCGGCGAGATAGAGCGCTCCGTCCTGATCAACCCGGACCAGATCAAGAACGCCGACCGCTACGTCGAGAATGGCATCACCCACCTGATGCTGGGCTTCGGCGGCCCGGACTACGACCTCGCTCCGCTCCACGAGCTGATCTCCTGGCGCGACGGCTACCGGGAGCGCAACCCGGAAGTCCTAGCGGGGTAGGGCAGGCCAGGGGAGCGCCCCCGTGGCCGTGGCCGAGCACGAGCATAAAGTCGGACGCTGGTACGAGGACCTTTTCACCCGGGGCGACCTTGACGCCGTGGACGACCTCATCGCCCCTGACTTCGTGGCCCACGGGCAGGGCGGCACGGAGGCCACCCGCGGACGGGTGGCCTTCCGCGAATGGTTGCGGTGGTACACCTCCGCCTTCTCGGAGAGGGAGTGGGACGTCCACGACGTCATCTCCGAGGGCGAGAAGGCCGTCGTTCGCTACTCGGGATGGGCTACGTACAGGGGCGGCCTGCTCGGCATACCTTCAGAGGACTAGCGCATCCTCGGACCAGCATCCTGATCCTGCGGTTCAGAGACGGGTTCGTGCGAGAGCTGTAGTCCGAGATGAGCGACCTGCAGCATCGTCGTCAGCCCTCTTGTCTCGGGCCTGTGTCGGCTGCGACGCAGTCACCCTGCGGCTGCGCGTCGTGGCGCGGTTTTTTCGGGCCGAAGAACGAGGCCGGGGTCGGGAAGGGTAGGGTGCTGACCATCAGGGCGCTCGTGGCGGCCAACGCCGCCAGGACGAGGAGTGGCGGCGGGCCGAGCGCGGCGAGCGCCGCGACGAGGAGGCCGGCCGGGGGTATCGGTAGGCCGACGAAGCGATCCGGCCTTCCGACGAGCGGGAAGCGGGCGAGCCTCAGGGCGCCGCACACGAAGAAGGCCAGGCAGCCCGCTATGCCGGCCACCGGCAGGGTGTGCAGGACGGTCGCGTAGGCGGCGAAGGCTGGCGCGACGCCGAAGGAGACGACGTCCGCCAGCGAGTCCAGGTTCTTGCCGAACTCGGAGAGCCGGTCATCATCCTCGCACGCGTTCCTGGCGATGGCGCCATCAAGGAGGTCCAGGATGGCGGCCACGAGGACGAAGGCCGCCGCGTAGAGGAAGTCGCCTGAGGCGATGAGCAGCACGGCGAGAAAACCGGAGGCCAAGTTGCCGCAGGTGACGAGGTGGGGGAGGGCCCACCGCAAGGTCAGCGGGGCTCCCCGTAGCGGGCAAGCGGGGTGAGGCCTGCGTGGACCTTGTCGCCGGGGCTCACCAGCGTCTCGGCGGTTCCGGCCGGGAAGAGCACGTCCGTGCGGGAGCCGAGGTGGATCAGGCCGAGCTTCCCGCCCGGTTCTACGCGTTCTCCTATCTCGACCCAGATGGAGATGCGGCGTGCGATCAGGCCGGACTTCTGGATCACCACGACGGGTCCGCGCCCGCCGGAGATCTCGATCCTGTTCCGCCGGTTCTCCTCCGAACGCTTGAAGAGCGCCGGGTAATACCCGCCGCCGATCTCCTCGATCTCCCGTACCGTGCCGCCCGCCGGGCTCCGGTTGACGTGGACGTTGTGCAACGATAGGAAGGTGCTGATGCGCGTGGCCCGGCCACCGGGCATCGCCGGGTCAAAGACCTCGTCCACCTCCCGGATCAACCCGTCAGCGGCGGCGTAGAGCACGTCCGTCCGGCGGTCCATCTCCCTCTCCGGGTCCCGAAAGAAGGCGAGCATCCCACCCGCCGCCAGCAGGCCCAGCCACCCCGACCGCCTGCCGGTGAGCAGCAGCAGAAGCCCCGCGAAGAGAGGAACGAGCACGTAAGACCGGGCCGCCTCCCAGCCGCGCCGGGTCACAACGCCCCGCTCATGACGCCTCGCAGGCGAAGAGAAGGGCCGGCGGGACGTTCATGGGCGAGAAGCGACGCCGGATCTTGGGGAACCGGCGCTCGAGTTCCGGCAGGACCGTCTTCGAGTACTGGAGCACGAGAAAGACACCGCCGGGGGCGAGGGCCTCGCGGGCGGCGTCTAGAAGGTTCTGCCGCACGGGCGCGGGCAGGGTGGAGAAGGGAAGGCTGGAGACCACGACATCGGCCTTCCTGCCGAGTGCTTCGAGGTGCCCCCCGACCCCCTCCGCCGAGGCGTGGATCACCTCCAGGCGCCTATCCGGGAGCCGGCGGGCGACGGCCGCGGCCAGGTTGCCGTCAACCTCGTAGGAGAGAAAGCGGGCTTCGGGGTGGAGCCTTCTCAGAATGCCCTCCGTGTAGACGCCGGTCCCGGCACCGAACTCGACCACCACGCCCGCCCCGCCGAGGTCGCCCATGTCGAGCAGATCCTCCACGGCCCGGCGCGAGGTCGGCCAGACCGCGCCCACCGTCCGCGGGTGCCTCAGCATCGAGAGCCCGAAGAGCGCGCGCCGCCTAAAGTTCTCCGTGAGGCCTCTGTCGCCCTCTATTCGCAGGGTCCTTCCCTTCCGTGGTCCACACCAACAACCGGTGAAGGCACAAAAATACAGCCTGGCACGGGCAGGATCAAGCACAAAGGGTGAGGCGCTTCGCTACCCTTTGGCGACCAGGGGCTTAGAATCGAACCCGTGTTTACTAGAGGAGAAGCCCCGAAACCGCGCGCCCACGCCGTGGTCGTGGGCGCCGGCGTCTCTGGCCTGCTCTCCGCGCGGGTGCTCTCGGGGCGCTTCGAGCGGGTGACGCTCGTCGAGCGGGACGCCCTGCCGGAGGAGGCCGTTGCCCGAAAGGGCGTGCCCCAGGCCCGCCACCTGCACAGCCTGGCGGCGCGGGGTTCCCAGATACTGGAGGACCTCTTCCCCGGCTTCGACGCGGAGCTCGCCGCCGCCGGATGCCCGCTCCTGGACCAGGCCTCCGACGCCGTGACACAACTCGCCGCCGGACGCCTGCCGCGCTTCCGATCCGGCATCACCATGCGCGCGGCGAGCCGGGCGCTCGTCGAGCGCCGCATCCGCGCCCGCCTCGAAAGAGACCCCGGGATAGCCTTCCTGCCTGGCCGCGAAGCCGCCGGGCTTCTGCCCGGCCCGAAGGGCGTCCGCGGCGTCCGGACGCGCCTGCGGGTTGACGGTTCCACCGAGGAGGTAGCGGCGGATCTTGTAGTAGACGCGAGCGGCGCGGGCTCCCGGGCGCCACGCTGGCTGGAGGAGATCGGCTACGAGGCACCCGAAGAGACGGTCGTGGACGCCCGTCTAGGCTACGCAACCCGCTGGTACAGGGTGCCGGAAGGCTTCTCGGGGGACTGGACGGGTGTCGCCGTATTGCCCGGCTGGCCGGAGACCACGCGGGGCGGAACGTTGCGCCGGGTCGAGGGTGATCTATGGACGGCCGTGCTCATCGGGACCGGCGGCGACTACCCGCCGACCGACCCGGAAGAGTTCGTGGAGTTTGCCGCGAGCCTGCACAGCCCAGCCATCCACGACGCCATAAAAGACGCCGAGCCCGCCTCACCCGTCTACGGCTACCGTCGCACCGCCAACCGCCTGCGCCACTACGAGAAGACGCGCCTGCCCGGAAACTTCCTCATAGCCGGCGACGCGGCCTGCGTCCTGAATCCTTCATACGGCCAGGGCATGACCGCGGCCGCACTCTCGGCCATGGCGCTAAGGGAGTGCCTGGACGGGGAACGGGGCGCGAACCTCTCCCGCAGTTTCCAGCGCCGTCAGAGACGGGCCATCGCCCCCTGCTGGACCGCCACAACCAACAGCGACGCCCAGTGGGCGGC
>JACDFX010000566.1 GCA_013815575.1 Rubrobacter sp. | reverse complement strand
GGTCGAGCTTGCCGTTAGCGGGCGTGGGAGTCCGCTGGGTGTGGCGGAGATCGCGCGTCTGCAGCGCATCCCGGAGAGGTTTCTGGAGCAGATCCTGTGCGAGTTGCGGCGCGAGGGGCTGCTCGAAAGCCGGCGCGGCGCGCATGGCGGCTACCGGTTCGCGATGCCGCCGGAGGAGATCTCCGTGCTTGATATCGTTGAGGTTCTGGACGGCGCGGTTCGTCCGGCCCGCTGCTCGGCTGGCGGGGTCTGCTACGTGGCCGACGCCCCGTTGTGCGTGACGAGCAAGGTCTGGGACGAGGCCCGCGAGGCGCTCGAAGGCGTCTTTGGCCGCTACAGCATAGCCCAACTCGCCGAGACCGAGCGCGAGAGCCGCGCCGAGCACGAGGCCGTTCACGTCGGCGGGTAGCCTGAAGGCCCACCTCAAGGGCCGCACCGATCTAGCAGAATCCGTCGTCGAAGTCGGGGATAAGAGCTACCGCCTCACCCACCCTTCCGTCGCCGATGCCCTTATAGACGAGCGGGAGTTCGACCAGGACGACCGGCTCCCCTACTGGGCCGAGTTGTGGCCGAGCGCCACGGCCCTGGCCCGTCTCCTCTCTCGCGAGGACCTGGAGGGCCGTCACGCCGTCGAGCTTGGATGCGGCGTCGGGCTTGCGACCATCGCGGCGATGGACGGTGGTGCCCACGTCCTCGCCACCGACTACTACGAGGCCGCCCTCGATTTCACCAGGCACAACGCCTGGGAGAACCTGGGGAGCTCTCCGGAGACTTCCCCGCTCGACTGGCGCGCACCAGGCCCGGCAAACCTCGGGACTTTCGGCCTCGTCTTCGCGGCCGACGTACTCTACGAGGAGGGCAGCGCGCGGGCTCTCGCTGGTCTCGTGCCTCTGCTGCTGGCCTCGAACGGGGAGGCGCTCATAGCAGATCCCGGGCGCCGGTGGGAGCCGCTCTTTCGGGAGCTTATGCTGAAGGCCGGTTTCCGCTTCGAGACGGAGGAGACGACCGTCGAGGTAGAGGGACTGGCGAGGGGGGTCAAAGTGCTGGTACACCGGGTCCGACGCCCGTAGGGCTGGCCGCCGGGAACGGGTGGGTCCCCCTGCTATAATTTTTTCCCAATGCTTCTGGAATCGTTAAACCCGACCCAACTCGACGCCGTGGAGTACACAGAAGGTCCGCTCCTGATCCTAGCCGGCGCCGGGAGCGGGAAGACCCGCGTGCTCACCCACCGGGTCGCCTACCTCATCGACCAGGGGTTGGCGGCGCCGGAGGAGATCCTCGCCATAACCTTCACCAACAAGGCCGCCCGCGAGATGAAGGAGCGCGTCGCCCTCCTCGTAGGCCCCGACTCGCGCAGGATGTGGGTCTCCACCTTCCACGCCTTCTGCGCCCGCATACTTCGGGTTCACGCCGAGAAACTCGGTTACAAACGCGAGTTCACCATCTACGACGGCGCGGACCAGGTCCGCCTGGTAAAGCGTTGCATCGTCGAGCTTGGCAAGGACCCCAAGCGGTTCAACCCGCGTTCTTTCCAGGCCCAGATAAGCTCCGCCAAAAACGTCCTCATGAGCCCGGACGACTTTCTCCGCAACACCGAGGGCTACATCGCCGAGAACGTCGCCGAGGTCTACGACCTCTACCAGCGCCGCCTCTACGAGAACAACGCGATGGACTTCGACGACCTCATCATGCAGACTGTGGCCCTGATCGAGCTCTTCCCCGAGGTTCGCGACCGCTACCAGACCCGCTTCAAGTACGTTCACGTCGACGAGTACCAGGACACCAACCACGCCCAGTACCGCCTCGTCAACACCCTCGCCGCGAAGCATCGTAACTTATGTGTCGTGGGTGATGACGATCAGTCGGTCTATAGCTGGCGCGGGGCGGATATTCGGAACATTTTGGACTTCGAGCGGGACTACCCGGAGGCCAAGGTGGTGAAGCTGGAGCAAAACTACCGCTCCACGCAGACTATTCTGGACGCGGCGAACGCTGTGGTGT
>JACDFX010000565.1 GCA_013815575.1 Rubrobacter sp. | reverse complement strand
AAACGATGAGACAAACGCGTTTATCACGGTGACGCCGGAGAGGGCGATGGATGACGCGGCGCGGGCTGAGCGGGAGATACGCGCCGGCGGGTACCGTGGCCCGTTGCACGGCGTTCCCGTCGCCATGAAAGACCTCGTCTACACGGAGGGCGTCCGGACCACCATGGCCTCCGCTTTTTTCGAGGACCACGTACCCGAGGATGATGCCGCCGTCGCGCGCAGGCTCCGCGAGGCCGGGACCGTGCTTCTTGGCAAGACGAACACGCACGAGTTTGCTTACGGGCCGACGGGGGACCGCTCCTTCTTCGGTCCGACGAGGAACCCGCGCGACCCGGGTAAGATCACCGGCGGCTCCTCCGGCGGCTCCGGCGCGGCCGTGGCCGCCGGCCTCTGCTACGGCGCCATCGGTTCGGACACCGGCGGCTCCATCCGCATCCCCGCCGCCCTCTGCGGCATAGTCGGCATGAAGCCGACCTTCGGGCGGGTCGGCAAGAGCGGCGTCTTCCCCCTCGCCTGGACCCTGGACCACGTCGGCCCCCTCACCCGCACCGTGGAGGATAACGCCCTCCTCCTCTCCGCCCTCGCCGGCCACGACCCGGAGGACCCGTACTCCGTGGACCATCCCGAAGAAGACTTCGCCCGCGGCCTGCAACACGATATTCGGGGCACGACGGTCGGCATCCCGACCGACTTCTACTTCGAGCACGTCGACGACGAGGTGGGGGCGAGGGTGCGAGAGGCCGTCGAAGTCTTCCGGGACTTGGGCGCCGGGATACGCGAGGTCGAGGTCCCGAACCTGTGGGAGACGCTGCACGATCAGCGCCTGACCCTCGCCGCCGAGGCCTACGCCGTCCACGAGGAGCGCCTGAAGACCGAACCGGAGAAGTTCGACGACCACGGCCTCGAACGCCTCCTGAAAGGCGAAGAGCTCCAGGCGTACAGGTACGCGAACGCCCAGAGGAGAAAGCTGTGCTCGCGGCGCGAGTTCGAGGGGGTACTCAGGGAGGTAGACGTCATTCTCGCCCCGAGCGTCCCGATCCCGGCCTCCGACATCGGGCAGAGACAAACCTCCATCAACGGCCACGACGAGGCGGTCTACTCCGCCCTCACCCGCCTCACCGGCCCGACCAACATGAACGGGCTCCCAAGCCTCTCCGTACCGTGCGGAACGACGGCCTCGGGCCTCCCCGTCGGGCTGCAACTCATAGGACGCCCCTTCGACGAGGCCACGCTCTACCGCTTCGCTCACGCCTACGAAGAGACTTCTAGTTCCGCCCATTGACCGGCGTTCGTCGCCTCTTTACACTGGAACGATTAAGGGTGACTGGAACGTCCGTGTGCGGACGGGAGGAGAGGAAGATGGCGGCTAGCGTGGAGGGTCGGGAGGGGTTGGGGCGGCAGATAGAACGCCGTTCCATCGACTACGTGCCGGAGGACGAGCGGCACGGGAAGGTGTGGCACCAGGGGCCGTTCTGGTTTCTGGGGAACTTCCAGTTCTTTACGATCACGATAGGGTTCATAGGGCCAGGACTAGGGCTCTCTCTCGGTTGGACCGTTCTGGCTGGGACGCTGGGTATCCTGTTCGGGACGCTGTTCATGGCGTTCCATGCGATCCAGGGCGCGCAGCTCGGGCTGCCGCAGATGGTCCAGTCCAGGGGGCAGTTCGGCTACCGGGGGGTCCTGCTGCCGCTGGTGGCGACGTTCTTCACGTTCGTGGCCTTCAACGTGGTCGACTCCGTGCTCATCTCGGCGGGTCTTGGCGGGCTCTTCGGGTGGAACGGGACGGTTGTCATCGTGGCGATAGCGGCGGTCGCGGCGCTCTTCGCCATCTACGGTCACGACTACCTGCACACGCTGTTCCGCATGCTCTTCTACATATCGTTGCCGCTGTACGTGATCCTGACTATAGCCATCTTCGCGGGTGGCGCCGGAGGAAACGGTTCGTCGCCCGGCGGGTTCACGTTGATCGCCTTCATGGCCCAGTTCACGGCGAGCGCCTCGTAC
>JACDFX010000564.1 GCA_013815575.1 Rubrobacter sp. | reverse complement strand
ACCTCACGGTCCTTGGGGATCTCCTGCAGGTAAGCCTCGAGCCTCTCCACGGGCACGGAGCGCGCACCGGGGATGTGCCCCGCGCGGTACTCCTCCTCGGGTCGCACGTCGAGCACCACCACGCCCTCCTCGCGCGTCTTCTGGAGCAGCTCTTCGGCGCACACCGCCTCCAGCGATTCCCGGTCAGTCAGGTACGTCCCCACGAGCCTGTCTATCTCAGCGAGCCGCGCCTCCCCGAGCCCGCGCATCGCGCTCCACACCCCGTAGACGCACTCGTCGGCGAGGCGGTAGTAGCCGTAGTGGCCCTCCCTCCTCACCTCCACGAGCCCAGCGGCCTTCAACTCCTGCAGGTGCCGGCTCGTGTTCGCCACCGACATCGCCGCCTCCCGCGCGAGGTCCTCGACCGTGCGCTCCCCCTGGGCGAGCAGGTCTATAAGCTCCAAACGGTGCGGGTTCGCGAGCGCCCTGCCCACCCTCGCGAACTGCTCATACAGCCGATCCTTGAATTCTCTATGCTCATTCATGTATTCAACATAATAATTGAACATGCGGATGTCAAGGGCGGCGGACCTCGACGCGGGAGGGCGTAGCGGCCACGAACTTCGGAGAACGTGCATTAGACGCCATTCGTATTTATGCATAGAAATGGGGGTTTTTGAGACGCTCGGGTAGCCAAAAGCGTTCCCGGAAGTGCAGCCGGGGTTACTGAGAGCCCCGAACGGGTCGAAATAGGCACTTTGGTTACTTTGGATTGCTACCGTAAGCAACGCGGACCGCATAATCTCTCACCGGAACGCATATTTTGCCGGACCAGGCCCGATAGAGAATTTCACCGTTTCTGCCAACCTCGGCGGCGGCCAGTAGGAGCGCTATTGCTCAACCAGTTCGAGGAGCCAGCGTCGTTTGCGCCTTGACGGACGATCCTGTTCCGTTGCTACCCGCGGCCCTTTCCAGACCCTTCAGCGCTTCGCCGACGAAGCCGTGGATGATCGGGTCCTCGAAGATCATCTCCACGGCGACGTAGACGAGGACGGCCGCCCCGGCGTAGACCAGTCACCAGAAGCGGTCCATCAGGCGGCTGAGGAGCGTTGTGCCCCAGATTATCAGGGGGATGGTGAGCGCGAGGCCGAACACCAGGCGCCACCGCCCCGCCGGCGCCGAAGCAGATGGCCCTCCGTCGCGCCTTACCCTCGAGTTGCCGGACGGCCAGGGCGATGACCACGGCGTTGTCGCCTGAAAGGATGAGGTCGATGGCGAGCACGCCCGCAAAGCGGGCGAGCAGCTCTCCGTCAAGAAATCCCAAAACACTACGCTCCTTGTAGGGTTCGTCGCCCCTTCTTTTTGCCGTTCGCCACAGTCGTGTTCGAGCTCACCGGCGAACGCTGAACACGGGGCATTCGGCCTCGCGGAGCACTTTCTCGTACACCGCGCCGACCGCCCGGTCAAGGAGGCGGTCCACCACCGAGGCGCCGGGGGAGCCGATCACGATGCAACCCGCCCTCACCTTCTCGGCCGCGTCGACTATGGCCCGGGAGGGGTGGGGGTCGAGCGCCCGTCGCGTCTCGCATTCGACGCCGCTCTTTTCGGCCATCTCCTCCGTCTGCCGCGCCGCCTCCCGGCTGTCCCGTTCCAACTCCGCCAGGGCCAGGGAACGGTAGACGCCCATGCGGGACGCCAGCCGCGCGTTGACGAAGCTCAACACGAACAGCTTCGCCCCGAGGCCTTCGGCCAGGCGCACGGCGTGCCAGCCGACCTCAGCAGAGGAACTCGTCCCGTCTATGGCCGCCAGGACCGCCGAGTAGCTGGCGCCGTTTGCCCCGGTTTGCCCGTCGCCCCCGGTCCACCGTACCGGAGTTTTCCTGGACTTCCGGAGGCCGTTTCGGGTGGCCCGCGACGGAGCAGGACCGGACAGTTCCGACGCCGCCGGAGATTGGTCGGCCGGCGGCGCTTGTTCCCGCCTCTGTGGACGTCCGGTAACGCCGCGGTGCTCCATGACGACCTCCGCGA
>JACDFX010000563.1 GCA_013815575.1 Rubrobacter sp. | reverse complement strand
GATCTCGGCCGACCGGGCCGACGAGGTGCCCGGCCTCGAGGCCGCGATCTCCTTCTGGACCGAGGGCCGCGCCGCGGAGGAATGGCTGCGGGAGATGGAGGGCTGCTGGGGGACCGCCGGGTTCTTCCTGCGCAGGGGCGACGAGGTCCAGGGCTTCGTGCTCTACGCGCCGCGGGAGAACCTGCCGCGCGCGGGCCGATACCCCGTGGGCCCACTGAACGACGACGCCGTGCTGCTCGCCTTCGTGGGGGGCGACCCGCGCACCCGCCGCCGGCTGCTGGTGCGGATGCTGAGGGACCTCCGCCTTCGGGGCGTCGGCACGGTGGACGCCGTCGCCAGCGACCGGGAGATGGCCCACCACGCCCACACGCCGTTCCTCCTGGAGAGCGGCTGGCGGCCCGTGCGCCACGCGCCGTACCGTCTCGGCCACTACACCCTGGTCCGCACGGAACTAGGAAGCGCGGTCGAGGTGGGGGAGCTTGCCCGCTCCCTGGTCGGCAAAGTCCGCCTGCCAAGCCTCAAAGGGAAAGTCCCGTCCCCCGGCATCCTCGCCCGGGCGGAGGGCGAGCACCGGGAGGGGTAGCTGGCTTCGCCAGCGTGCTAGAGCGGTACGATGGCCGTTCTGACGGCTGAGACGCCCTCCGGGGTGGTGGCCCAAATTTCCAGTATTTTTTGTGGTTCCGACGGGACCTCCGGGGCGGGTGTGTTTGTGCTTTCGGCCTCGGAGAGGTCCAGGACGAATTCCACGTTGCGGGTCTCTCCGGTTTCGAGCGTTTGCACCGTGTGCCGATAGTAGCGGGTTTCGGGGAGGGCGGTGTTCCCGGAGGAGACCTCGAGCGTAAGGTTAACGTCAGAGAAGCCCCGGTCGCCTTCGTTCTGCACCGCGAGCCGCAGCTTCTGGTCTGGCCCCGCTTCGAGGGAGGCGAGCTGTCCCCTGTTGAGGTCGAGGTCCAGGGCCGGGCCGGACTTGCCGGGCCCCGCGTCCGGCGAGAGGTTCTCCTCCGAGGAGCCGGTCGCCAGGTTTGCCAGCAGCAGGAATGCGCCAGCGGTCACGAAGAAGGCCAGCGCCGCGCCGGAGGCCCAGAGCGCCACCCCTCTCACCGCGCCGCCCGGGGGGGTGAGGGGCCCAGGACCGGCACATCGTAGAGGTTGTAGAAGTTGTCCAGAAGATCCTCGGCCGGCGCGGCGCGCACCTCGGGCTCCCCGGTGGAGGCGCCGCGGGCCACTATCGCGACGCTGGTGCCCGCCGGCGACCAGGCGAGGTCGTCCGGACCGGTCTTTATCTCCATGTCCTCGTTCGTCGTCACGGCCGCGAAGCCTCCGGTGGTGAGCTCCAGGACGTAGAGGTTTGCGGGGGATTTGGGGTTGAGGCGGCCGACGACGGCGAGTCGCCCCCCGTCGGGGGAGACGCGAACGCTGCCGGCCACGAAGTCCTCGCCAACCCCTGGCGCGGGCTCGGGGTCCCCCGGCTCGGGACCGGCCCGGTACAGGTCGTAGCGCGGCTCGCCCCCCTCAACGGCCGCGTCCGAGCCGGCCACGAAGTAGATGCCGTCGTCCGTCCACTGGGGCGCCCCCAGGATGCCCTGGTCGTCGAGGTCGGACACCTTGTGGTCCTCCCCCTGGTTGAGGTCGAAGACGTGCAGTTCGTTAGCCAGACGGCCCCCGGCCGGACGCACCGCGAGGGCGACCTTCTCCCCGTCCGGCGAGGGGAAGAGGCCGGTGATCCTCCCCCCCACAATCCCTTTGTAGACCCGCTCCACCCGGCCGCCCTGCAGCAGGGCGATCCCACCCTCCCCCCGCCCGAGCTTGAGCGCCAGTAAGACCTGCCTCCGCCCCGGGCCGGGGCTCACGGCGAGGACGCCCGAGGCGGTCTTCTCGAGCCCGAGCGATGCCTCACCGTACGTCCGGTAGAGGTCCCCCGACCCGCCGTCCGTCGCGCCGAGAACGGTCAGGGCCTCGTCGCCCGTCCACTCGGCCTCCTCCGCGACAAAGTCCCTGGTGGTCCAGCGCG
>JACDFX010000562.1 GCA_013815575.1 Rubrobacter sp. | reverse complement strand
ACCGTAGATGAAGCCGCTTCTCAGGGAGTCGGGGGTGTTTGTCGCGATGACCTTTCGCGGGGCCTCTTCGAGGTCCACGCTCGGGAGCTTGGCGGTTCTGGCGACGAGGGCTTCGAAGGCCACGTTGAGGCCGGTCAGGATGGCGCCGCCGAGGTAGTTGCTTTCGGCGTCTACCGCCTCGACCGTGGTCGCGGTCCCGATGTCCACGATGATCGCGGGGAAGCCGTAATGCCTGCCCGTCGCGACGGCGTTTACTATCCTGTCGGCCCCCACCGCCCCGGGGTCGTCGTAGCGGTTCGTAAGGCCGGTCTTCATCTCCGAGGTGACGCCGTAGAACGGGACGTCGAAAACGTCGGAGGCGAGGTCCTTGTACGAGCGGGTCAACGCCGGCACGACGCTGGAGACGATCATGGCGTCGACCTGCCGGAGGTGGAGGCCTCTCAGCTCCAGCAGGGCCGAGAAGACCACCGCCAGCTCGTCGGCGGTTCGGTGCGCCTCCGTGGCGATCCGCCACTGCCCCAACGCCTCCTCCCCGTCGGAGAGCCCGAGCACCGTCTGCGTGTTCCCGATGTCAACCGCCATCAACAACCTACACGCCCTCCCCGAACTCCCGGATACCCTTCCCGTCCGCCGACGCCAGCAGGCCGGCCACCGCGCCGCGGCCCGGAATATACAGGTCCGCATCCAGGTCCGCGAGCCCCCGCAAGTTGAAGGCGCGTCCGATCCCCCGGTGCGGTACCCCGAAGTCCGGCACTTCTATTACCTCTTCGCCGAAGAGCAACAGGTCTATGTCCACCGTCCGAGGAGCTTTCTGGCCCTTCCGTTCTCGCCCCAGCGCGGCCTCCACACCCTGGCAGTAGCGCAGCAGCTCGACGGCCGAGACGCCGCACTCCAACTCGACAACGCAGTTGAGGTAGTCCGGCTGCTCCCCGTCTACCTCGATGGGCGTGGTCTCATAAACTTTCGACACGCCCCGAAGCTCCATCGAAGGTCCCCTGCCGAGCGCGTCGACGGCGGCCCGCAGGTATCCCCTACGGTCGCCCAGGTTGCTGCCCAGGCTCAAGAAGGTACGGGTCACCTGCGGAAGGTGGAGGAGACGGAGAACGTGGGGGCCGGAGGGTCAGTCGGTTCCAGTGCGCCGGAGACGTTGACGCTGACCTCCAGCATCGCCGGGAACGTATCCAACAAGCGTTCGCCCAACATCGCTATGACGGCTTCCAGGCCCCGGGCATCGGTCTCCCGGAGCCCGTCACGCACCAGGTCCGCAACGTCACCCGGCTCCACGGTCGTCGAGCCGTGGGGCAATTCCGCGTGGGTTCGATAGGCGTAGTCCGCGTCAACCGTTACGGCCAGGGGCCGGGGGAGGTACAGCTCCGTTCTGACGCCGCCCACACGCCCACGGAACAGACTTCGGGCCCCCTCCTCCTGTTCCATCTCCAGTTCGACTCTGTCCAGAGGATCGACTTCCCGATCCGTCTCGGGAAGCCTCTTGATGACCTCACGGCGAACCGCGTCCGGGTCTACGTCGAGGTTCGAGAGCACGCGCGCCGCAACCCCCTCTGACTCGCGAACCAAGCCCAACAGAACGTGCTCTGTGCTGACGTAGTCGTGCCGCAGGCGACTAGACTCTTCCTGGGCCTGTACGATCACCTTGCGAGCCCGTTCGGTGAACCGCTCGAACATCTTCGCCAGACCTCCTCAGCGCCCCCACGACGGGTTCAGTCTAACCCGTTACATGGCTTTCGGGCTTCTTCAGGCCGACAGGATCGCCCCGGCGACGGCGAGCGCCTCGCGGTTGGCCCGGACGTCGTGGACCCGGAAGAGCATCGCGCCCCTCTCGTAGCCCAGCACCGTAGTCACCACCGTGCCAAAGACCCGGTCTTTCGCCCCCTTAGCGCCGATAATCGTGCCGATGAACCTCTTGCGCGAGGCCCCGAGGAGGACGGGGAAGCCAAGGTCCACGATAACGTCCAGGTGCCGGAGCAGCGCGAGGTTGTGATCCAGGGTCTTGCCGAACCCGAT
>JACDFX010000009.1 GCA_013815575.1 Rubrobacter sp. | reverse complement strand
CCGGCGGAGGATAAAGGTGTTGTAGGCTGTAGCCTTGTAGGCTCTGGGCATAAGGAAAAAAGTGTGGCCCCGCTTGTTCTGCGGGGCCACACTCATGCTCCAAGCCTTGCTCGAACCTTTTACCTCGAGGCTTCGAGCTTGGGACCTAGCCGATCAGGCCGAGTCCCCTCACCGCGTCGCGCTCCTCTTTAAGCTCGTTCACCGTGATGTCGAGCTTGGATTGCGCGAAGTCACCGACTTCGAGGCCCTCGATGATCTCGTAGTTGCCCCCCGAGCACCGCACCGGGAAGGACGACACGAGGCCCTCCTCCACACCGTATTGGCCGGATGAGTGGACCGCCATCGAGCGGAGGCCGTCGGTGCCCAGCGCCCAGTCGCGAACGTGGTCTATGGCGGCGTTGGCGGCGGACGCGGCGGATGAGGCGCCGCGGGCCTCGATGATCGCGGCCCCGCGCTTGCCGACCTCGGGCATGTACACGTTCTCGTACCAGTCCGTGTCCACCTTATCGGAGGCCCGTTCGCCGTTGACCGTGGCGTTGAAGAGGTCGGGGAACATCGATGGCGAGTGGTTGCCCCAGACAACGAGGTCCTGAACCTCCTCGACGCCGACCGAGAGCTTTCGGGCGAGCATCGAGACCGCGCGGTTCTCGTCGAGCCGGGTCATAGCGGTGAAACGTTCGCGCGGCACGTCCGGGGCGTTGTTCATCGCGATCAGGGCGTTCGTGTTCGCCGGGTTGCCGACGACCAGGACGCGCACGTCGTCGGCCGCGCCCGCGTTGATTGCCTCGCCCTGCGGCTTGAAGATCGCCCCGTTGGCTTCCAATAGGTCGGCGCGCTCCATCCCCTTCTGGCGCGGCCTGGCGCCGATCAAGAGGGCGACATTTGAGCCGTCGAAGGCCTCGGAGGCGTCGGCGGTTACGTCGATGGACTCGAGAAGGGGGAACGCGCAATCGTAAAGTTCCATCGCGGTTCCTTCCGCCGCCTTCAGCGCCGGCTCGATCTCTAGCAGCTTTAGCCTGATCTTCTCGTCTGGGCCGAGCAACTGGCCCGAGGCAATCCGGAACAGGATCGCGTACCCGATGGCACCCGCGGCGCCGGTTACGGTGACGGTCTTGGACATGGGGCTATCTCCTTCTGTCTCCTACTTGTTACTGACGGGAAAACCCACGTGAATGATAGGGGAACTCGCCCTCTTCTGCCGCTACTCCTCACGGTAAAATACTCTCGCATTCTTTTGGGACACGTAGGGAGGATCTTGGAGCTAGCAAAGGCTATACAGTCGCGCCAGAGCATCAACCGGGTAAAACCGGATGCGGTGCCAGATGAGATCGTCGAGGAGATCCTGGAGAGCGCGGTCCACGCGCCGAACCACAAGATCACGGAGCCTTGGCACTTTCACGTCTTTATCGGCAAGGGCCGCGGCGAGTTCGCCCGCGCCCGCGCCGAGACGGCCCAGCTGCAGGCCGAGGAAGAGGGCGAAGACGAAGAGATGGCGGTCGGCCGAGTCAGCCGCGAGCGCAAAAAGGCCTTTCGGGCCCCGGTCGTGGTGGCCGTCGTCTCCCGGGGCGGCCGCGACGAGGTGGAGACGACCGAGAACTACGCCGCCTGCTCCGCGGCCGTCCAGAACATGCTCCTGACCGCCCACTCCTTGGGCCTGGGCGCCATCTGGCGCACGGGTCCCGTCGCCTACCACCCGCACATGCGCGACTTTTTCGGCCTGGAGGTGGGCGACAGGATAGTCGCTTACCTCTACCTCGGCTATCCCGACATGGGGGAGAGGCCGCGCCGCCGCGAGGCCGTCTGGGGGAAGACCGACTGGCACCGGGGGTAAAGGTTGCCGAAACCCGCGGGCGGGTACGCGCGTACACAGAGTCGTCACCAAACAGGGAGACCGCATGAAGTCCATGATAAGAAGACTGCTCATCCTCGCCGCACCGCTAGTATGGCGCAAGATCAAGGAGCGCCGCAGCAGGGGCCGGTAAATCCGAAACGATCCGGGACCATTGATCCCCCGCGAACCATCCTATTAGAGACCGCCAGAGACAGAGAGTCGAAAGCTAATAGCTGACGGCTCGACTCAATCCTCTATCGCAACCGCCTCGAAACCCTTCTCCGAACCCCGAACGCGGACGACGGGGTCGCCGGGTTCGTGGTACAGGAGGACGGGGGCGTTCTTCTCTTCGGCCTCGGTCAGCACCTCGATGCGGTTGCGGCGGGCAGCCTTAGGGTCGGTATCCACGCCGGCTATGAGGTCGGGGTTTAGCCAGATCTTGGCGGGTGCCAGGTCCGCGGTGTACAGGGCCAAATCGTCTCCGAACCCGATCCAGACGACCTGATGACCCTCGGAATGGCCGCTCCTGACCTCGACGCGGACCCCGGGGACGATCTCCCCGTCTCCGTCCAGCAGCTCGCACCAGCCCGCCTCGACGCCCCGCTCCACGGCAGGGACGGCCTCCCGCCTGCCGTCGCCTTCCGGCATCTCCCTCGCCTCCTCCAGCGCGGCCCGCTGCACGTAGACGGTGGCGTTCGGGAAGCTCGGGGGTTCGAGCGCCCAGCCGACGTGGTCCGCGTCCAGGTGCGAGAGTACGACGTGCGTGACGTCTTCGGCGGAGTACCCGGCCTCTTGCAGGTGATCCATGAGGTTCTCTTCCCGCTTGAGCTCGTAGCGCCCAACGAGGATTTCGGGCAACTCCGCGCCGAAACCGGCGTCCAGGAGCACGAGGGCCTCCCCGGCCTCCACGAGTATGGGACGCATCGCGCCCTTGATGCGCGCCTTTTTCGAGCCGCCGAAGAGGTTCCCCGCGTCCGTAACGAAGACACCGTCGTCGAGCAGGTGTACCCGCGTCGGCCCCACATCGAAGCTTCTAACCGTAGCCAATCTCGCCGTCCTCTCTTATCCTAAGGGCGAATGATAGCGGGGCCTGTCCTTCTTCGCTTTACCCTGGCCCCCGACCGTCCGATAACGACTAGCATGTTTGGACCACGCAGAAATCCCCCATTTGGGGTAGGCAAGCCGAGGTCCCAGGCAGCATACTGACCGCCATGGAGATGACGAGAACCACGCCGATGAGCGCCCGGAACACCCGCCACAGGTGGTGGGTTGCGGTCCTGGTCGCCGTGTTGCTCTCGACGCTGGTCCTGGGCGGGAGGGGCGACGCGGCCACCGCCTACGACGCCGAGGAGCTGGAGTTCCTCGGCCTCATCAACGATTACCGCGACGAGAACGGGCTGCGGCACCTGATCCTCTCGGACACCCTCACCGTCGCCTCGGAGCGTCACGATAAGGACATGGCCGAGTACGGCTTCTTTGCCCATAACACCGAGAATAGCTCTTACTACCCCGCGGGCTCCGAACCCTGGGACCGCATGGAGGCCGAGGGCTATCAGTACAACACCGCCAAGGGTGAGAACCTGGCCGTCGGCTATGAGACCGCCGAGGAGGCCATGCAGGCGTGGAAAGAATCTCCTTCCCACAACGCGGCCATGCTTGACGGGAACTACCGCGTGATGGGTGTCGCCCGCATCAACGCGCCGGGGAGCGTCCACAATTGGTACTGGACCACCGATTTCGGCGGCTACGTTGACCCGAGCGCCCACGCCCCCGGCAAAAACCCGAAGCCGTCGAGCCCGAAGCCGTCGAAACCGGAGCCGTCGAACCAGGAGCCCACGAACGCAGGACAGCCGGCGCCGCAGAAACCCGTCACCCCGCCGGAGAAGCCGGCCGGGCCGCGTGAGAAGGTCGATGAGCCCGGCAGGGACACGATTAGGCTCGAGAACGGCGGCATGGACAGGCTGGGGGCCTGGAGTCAGAAGGCCAGGGACGGTGCGGATCTGATCCACGACGACGGCTACGCACGCCTCGGCAGCTACCACAACGGGCTGGACGATTTGCGGCAGAAGATCCGGGTTGGCGCCGACTCCGGGCTGTCTTACAACCTCAAAGTCAGGTCCGGGGGCAAGGAGGCCGCCGACCGGATGCTCGTTCGCCTTACGGATAGAGACGGGAAGTCCGTCGCGGTGCTGGAGGAGTACAGCGGGCGCGACGAGGCCGGCTGGGAGCGGGAGCGGGTGGACCTCTCGCGCTTCGCGGGCCGGACGCTCTTCCTCGGCTTCCACGCGCAGACCGACGACAGGCGCCTCACCACCTTCAAGGTGGATAGAGTCATGCTCACCCAGTAAGGGCCCCCCGGCTCTACCCGCGCAGGCGGTTGCCCAGAACGCCTTTCAGCGCGCTCGCGAACGTGGCCGGGTGCTTCAGCAGGCTGTAGACGGGGGCGTCCCCGGTAAAAGCCTCGACGAGCGCGCGGCTCGCCGCCCGGTTCCCCTCGCAGGCCTTGAAGAGAGGTTCCACGAGGTCCATGTTCGGGAGAAGGTTTACCAGCGCGTGGCCGGAGAGGTGCTCGCGGGCCCGACGGCGGCGGAGTTGGCGGGCGTAGCCGGAGAGGGTGGACGCGGAGAAATCCTTGCGACCGTGGGCCTCGTGGGACCAGGCGGCTGCCAGGCGGCCGGACTCTATCGCGTATCCCACGCCCTCGCCGCTTATCGGGTGGATCAGGCTCGCCGCGTCCCCGACGGTCATCACGCCCTGCCCGCTGGTCTTCGCGCCCCACATCCCCATCTTGAGCGACCAGCTCTTGGCCGGACCCTCGGGCTCCGCGTCTCGGAGCCACTCTGAGATCTTCGGCTCCTCCAGAAAACGGTCGAAATAATCCTTCAGGTTCCGCCCGCTCTTGGCGAGGGCACCCGTAGAGACGCCGGCCCCGACGTTCGCCCGGCCGTCCCCGAGGTAGAAGACCCAGCCGTACCCGGCCCCTTGGGCGTTCATGTCCTCCGTCATGAAGATCTGGATGTCCTCCTTGTTCGGCCCGTCCACGCCGCGGAAGTACTGGCGGCGGGCGACCGCGTTTTGGTGGGCCTTCATCTTACCCTCGAACCCCCCGACGCCGTCCGCCACCACGACTAGCGGCGCGGCGAAGTGGAGGGGGCCGCCGTTCTCGGCCGAGAGGCCCGTAACCTCGCCCGCCGGGGAGCGCAGGAGCTTCGTGGCGCGGGTCCGTGGCAGGAACTCGGCTCCCGCGGCCTCCGCCCGTTCGAGCAGCTTCAGGTCGGTCTCTTCGCGGCGGATCACGTACCCGTGCGGGCCGTGGAGGGTGGGGGGGACGCCCTGCCGGATCTCGGCCGTCTTCGTAAAGATAGAGAGACCGCTGAACCGGCCGTGGTGCGGCTCGTCCAGCCAGTCGCCGAGGCCCATCATCGCCACCTCGTTCGCCGCGTGGGGCATCAGGCCGTCGCCGCAGGGCTTGTCCCTGGGAAACTCCTGCCGGTCCAAAAGCAGGGTCCTGAGGCCCGCCTTCGAGGCGTAGTAGGCCGCCGAGGTCCCGCCGGGGCCGGCGCCCACGACGACGAGATCGTAGCGCTCGCTCATCGTTTTCCTCTCCAAAGTGCCGTCGACTGTGACAGAATGTCCCACAACCGCCCCGCCTGGAGCGGGCCACATTATACCCACGCGCCAGAAGGAGAAGGCCCCCTTGGTAGACCGGACCCGCCCCGCCCGCTACGCGCCCGGCGACCGCGCCGCCCTCAAGGCCACCGGCCAGCCCGTCCACATCCTGGAAGTCCGCCGCGGCGAGTTCGTCCCCGACTTCGTCTACAAAGTCCGCATCCTCGCCGAAAAACCCGCCCGGCCGTACAACTTATCGGTGCCGGAGCACGACCTGTCAGACCTGTCAGTCTGAGGCTCCAGGTTTCAGATATCAGGATGACTACCCCGCAGGCGCTACCCGGCAACTAGAACGCATTGCCTCGGGGAGCCGGGATGGTCGTTGGGGTCAGCCGCCAGGACTGAAACCCGAGGCCTCTAGAATCCCTCACTCGTGACGCTCATGTAGGCGATGTCTACGAGGGGGACTCCAGTTTCGAGCGCGCGGTCGATGGCGCGGGTCAGGACTTCGGCCGCTACGCCGGCGTCGGGGAAGTGGCCGTCCAGGAGGCGTGCGGCGCGGGCGATCTCGTAGAAGGAGAAGCGGCGGCGACCGCCGGTGAGTTCGTATACGGCTTCCAGCACCTCGAAGCGCAGGGAGATCAGCTGCTCCAGCCTCCACCGGATCTCATCCACCGTCAGGTTCATGGTCTGGTAGAGGCGGGCTATCTCCGACACCTGGATGAGGGTCGGCGGCCGCTTGAGGAGCCGGCTGACGGAGGTCTCGTCGAGGTAGCGCCTCGCGGTTATGCGGGCCAGCGCGAGCCGTCCGTCCGGGGTCTCGTAGTCGGGGAGGGGCCTGAACTCCTCCGCCGCCCGCGGGCCGGAGACCCGGATCTCCCTGTCGCCCACGAAGACCCTCGGGGTGTGCCCACCGGCGTAGTAGCCGATCTGGCGGGCCATCCGCGCGGCCTCGGGGGCCGGCTCGTCGGTCCGGATCTCCACCCACCGCCTGACCGTGCCGGAGTACAACCTCTCCAGGGCCCGCCACGTCGCGTCGCCGCGGAGGTCCACCTCCCCCGGCTTCTCCATGACGATCGAGATCTCGGCTTCAGGGAGCGCATCTTCGTACGCCCCACTAACCGCGCGGAGAAGCCCCTCGAACTCTTCGTCTACCGTGCCGGCGAGGTAGCGGCGCCTCTCCGCCGGGAGAACGTACATGAGGCGGCTCTTGATCCTGCGTTCCTTGCCCTCGGCCGCCTTGAGCCGGTCTATGGCCTCGTATAGTTCCCGTCTTCGCTGGTAGACGAGCGTCGTGAGCCGTTCGACCTCGGGGTCCGTGACTAAACCTTCCGACCACGCCTCGTCCCTGGCGCCGCACGCCGCCTCGTGGGCATTCTCCGCCCTCAAGACCGCCCGCTCTTCTTTTTCTCGTTCTGCCTGGGCCTCGCCGAGTTCGCGCTCCAGGGTCTCTATAGTCGAAGGCATCGCGCGTTCCCCGTTCCAACCACTCTGCACGACCGAAAATCCATTCTACAGTACGCCCGTTACCGCGAAAGCCCGCGATCTCCGAGGATGCGGTGTGCTTGTGCGGATTCCGCCATTGCGCCGGGCACCGAAAAGCCTTAGATTTGTCTCCATACGGGCCCATACGAAGGGAGAGCGCATGGAGTTCGAGACGGGAGGCCGGCCCGATCCGGCCGGTTCCGGCGGTTCGGGCGGAGGAACGGGCGCCCCCCCGCCGGGTGTGTCCTCGTCTGCCGGGGGAGAGTTCGACTACAGGGACCCGGTACAGAGCTTTATCAATACGGTGAGGAACGTCGTCACGGCACCCGTCGAGTTCTTCCGCGGCATAATCGGTCAGAACGATCTCGTGAACCCTCTGATCTTCGCGATCATCTGCTACGAGGTCGCGGCGATCCTCGGCGGCCTTCTCGCCCTTGTCGGCATCAGCGGCCAGCAGGGCTTCGGGTCCTTCCTGGCTTCCCTGGTTCTCGCCCCGATCTTCGCCACCATCGGCCTGTTCATCGGGGCCGGCATTCTCCACCTGCTGGTGATGCTGATCGTGGGTTCGCGCAACGCGGGCTTCGCTGGCACGTTCAGGGTCAGCGCGTATTCTTCGGTGACCAGCCTGGTCAGCTGGATCCCCGTGATAGGCTGGATAGCGAGCCTGTACGGGATCTATCTGGCTATAGTGGGCGTCAGGGAGGTTCATAACACTTCCACGGGCAAAGCCGCGATCGTGGTCCTCATACCGGCTGTGGTGGTTATCCTCCTCATCCTCGTGATCGTCGCCCTGGTCGGGGCCGCGTTGTTCTTCGGCGCCCAGCAGTAGGGCACGCTCGACCGGTCACGACCGCAACCCCCGGGCATGGTCTGGACCGGGGTTAGCTGGCCGCGCGACTGGCCGCTATACTGTCTGCGTTCTTTAGCTAAGGGGGATCGCGCATGGCGCAGACAGTTACTCTCATTCCCGGCGACGGGATTGGCCCGGATCTTACAGACTCCGTAAAGGAGGTTGTCGGCGCGCTCGACGTCGGGATCGAGTGGGAGATCGCCGAGGCTGGCGAGGCGGTCATGGACAAGGAGGGCACGCCGCTACCGGAGTCCGTACTCGAATCCATCCGGCGCAACAAGGTGGCCATCAAGGGCCCCTTGACCACCCCGGTCGGGACCGGCTTCCGCTCCGTGAACGTCGCGCTGCGCAAGGAGCTTGACCTCTACGCCAACATCCGGCCGAGCCTGAGCCTGCCCGGGATCGAGACGCCGCACCAGAACATAGACCTGATCATCTACCGCGAGAACACTGAGGACCTCTACGCGGGCGTGGAGCACATGGTCGGCAAGCACGCGGCGGAGTCGATCAAGATCATTACCCGCGAGGGCACGGAACGCATCTGCCGCATGGCCTTCGAGCGCTCCAAGGAGCAGGGCCGCAAGCACATCACCGTCATCCACAAGGCGAACATCATGAAGTTCACCGACGGCCTCTTCCGCGACGTCTTTTTCGAGGTCGCCAAGGACTACGAGAACGACTTCGAGGAGATAGACGACCGCATCGTTGACAACATGTGCATGCAGCTCGTCATGAAGCCGAACCTCTACGACGTGCTTGTCTGCCCGAACCTCTACGGTGACATCCTCTCGGACCTGTGCGCCGGCCTTACGGGGGGACTGGGTGTCGCCCCGGGGGCGAACATCGGGGAGGAGATCGCGGTCTTCGAGCCCGTACACGGCTCCGCCCCCAAGTACGCCGGCCAGAACCGGGCTAACCCCCTGGCGACCCTGCTGTCTGCCAAGGAGATGCTCATCCACCTCGGCCACACCGAGGCCGCCGACCGGATGCAGGCCGCCATCGAGACCGCCCTCAAGAACCCGGAGACCCGCACCAAGGACCTCGGGGGCAGCGCGGGCACGACGGAGTTCACGCGGGCCATCATCTCGAACCTGTAGACGTAACCGATGCTCTCCACCGGAACCGCGCGTGACCCGGGCCGGGCGTCTGCCCGCCGCCCTGCGCGGGACCGGGGGTAGGCCGGGGTTTTCGGGACGAGATGCGGATCGCGATCTTTACGGAGACCTTCGTGCCGGCGCTGGACGGCGTCGTCACGCGGCTGCGGAGCAGCATAGACGAGCTCCTGAAGGTGGGCGACGAGATGATGGTGATCGCCCCGAGCTACGGCGAGGGGCCGGCCTACTACCACGACGTGCCGATCCACCGCGTCGCGAGCGTGCCGTTCCCCCCGTACCCGCAGATAAAGCTCGCGCCCATCAACCCGCGCGTCGGGCTGGCCCTCAAAAAGTTCAAGCCTGACCTGATCCACGCCGTCAACCCGTTCGTTCTCGGAAGCGGCGCCCCCTTTTATGCCCACCGGTTGGGGGTCCCGCTCGTCGCCTCCTACCACACGAACGTTACGACCTACGCCCAGTTCTACGGTCTCGGGGTAGGCGAGAGGGCAGGGCGCTGGTGGACGCGGACGCTGCATAACAGGGCGCAGATCAACCTCTGCACCTCCGAGACCACGCGAAGGTACCTGAGCGAGAACGGCGTCGAACGCCTCCACGTCTGGCCCCAGGGTGTGGACACCACGCGTTTCCATCCGGACAAACGCTCGCATGAGTGGCGCGTCAAACTCTCCGGCGGTCGCCCCGACGCCCCCGTCTTGCTCTACGTCGGCCGGCTGGGCCGTGAAAAGAGCATCGGCAGCCTGAAGGAGGTGCTGCGCGCGATGCCCGACGTCCGGCTCGCCCTCGTGGGCGACGGCCCGGCACGCGGGGAGTTGGAAGAAGAGTTCGCCGGAATGCTGGCGGTCTTCTCCGGCACGCGGCGCGGGGCGGAGCTCACCGCGGCCTACGCATCGGCGGACGCGCTGGTCTTTCCGTCCACGACGGAGACGCTGGGCCTGGCGATGCTCGAGGCGCTCTCGTCGGGGCTGCCCGTCGTCGCCGCGCGGGCCGGAGCCTCCCACGAGGTCGTCACGGACGGTGAGAGCGGCCTGCTGTACGAGCCGGGCGACCCGGCATCGCTCGTCTCGGCCTGTCGCCGGGTCCTGACGGACGCAGACTTGCGGGCCCGGCTCCGCGAGGGGGCCCGGGCCACCGCGGAGACCCGGGACTGGGGTACGGCCACCCGGGTCCTGCGCGGGTACTACGAAGAGGCGTTGGCGACGGTGTGAGCAAGCGCGAGAAGCTCAAGAGCGGGGGAATCCGGTTCTCGAAGTTCTCCCTCGTCGGGCTGTCCAATGCGGTGGTGGACATTGGGGTTTTGAACCTCTTCCTGTGGCTGCAGCCGACCCGTGAGGTGTCGGTGCTCGTGCTCTACAACGCCGTCGCGCTCGTGCTGGCGAACGTGAACAGTTATGTAGGGAACACGTTGTGGACTTTCCGGGGGCGGGCGGAGCACAACCTGCGGCAGGGCACGCTGTTCTTTGTCCAGGCGCTCATCAACATTAGCATCAGCAGCGCGTTGTTCTGGGTGCTCATTCGGCCGCTCCTGGTCGACACGGACATACCCGCCTACCTGGTTGGGAACGTGGCCAAGATCGTCTCGGTCGTGGTGGCGTCCGTGATCAGCTTTTTCATCCTGCGCTACGTGGTGTTCTCCGAAAAGAGGTGGTTTAACGGTCGCTTGTAAGAGCAAATGGGCCGTGCTAAATTAATGCGGCACGCGGAAGTAGCTCAGCTGGTAGAGCATCACCTTGCCATGGTGGGGGTCGCGGGTTCGAATCCCGTCTTCCGCTCTGGCCGCGGGCCGATCGGCGGCATGGCCGAGTGGTTAGGCAAGGGTCTGCAAAACCCTGCACCCCGGTTCGACTCCGGGTGCCGCCTCTCGGAGAGGCCCGCCCAGAGAACACGGGCGATTAGCTCAGGGGGAGAGCGCCTTCCTGACACGGAGGAGGTCAGTGGTTCGAATCCACTATCGCCCACTTTTGGGGCCTTCGGCCCCGCTGTCAGCAATCAGCGGTCAGCTATTAGCTTCTCCTTCCGACTCTGGAAAAGTCACCCGCCGCAGTTCCTGGTAGCATCTTTCTAGCAGAATGCTCGTCCGACAACGATCACACGCGAATCGTCAAGCTGACAGCTAAAAGCTGATAGCTGACGGCGCCGACCGAAGGGAGGCAAATGCCCTCCGTTACCCTTCCAGACGGCAAGCAGTTAGAGGTAAAACCAGGCACCAGGGCCCGTGACGTGGTCGAGAGCATCGGCCCGCGACTGGCCCGCGACGCCGTGGTGGCGAAGCTCGGCGGGGAGGTCGTGGACCTGGAGGCGCCAATCGACGGGGGAGGCTTGTTCGAGGTGCTCACGAAGGACTCCCCGGAGGGCCTCGAAGTGCTCCGGCATTCCACGGCCCACGCCATGGCTCAGGCCATCATGGAGCTATTTCCGGGCAGTAAGCTGACCCTCGGGCCGCCGATAGAGAACGGCTTCTTCTACGACGTCGAGGTCGAGGGGCGCATCACCGACGAGGAGTTGCCGCGCATCGAGGAGAGGATGCGCGAGATCGCCGCCCGCGACCTGCCCGTCACCCGCGAGGAGATCTCTAAAGGTGAGGCGGAGCGGCTCTACGAGGACAACCCGTACAAGCGTGAGATCATCGCGGGCCTCGAAGACGGGGACATAACCGTCTACCGCCAGGGCGAGTTCTTCGACCTCTGCCGCGGCCCGCACGTCCAGAGCACGGGCCGGCTCGGGGCCTTCAAGCTGCAGAACATAGCCGGGGCCTACTGGCGCGGGGACGAGAAGAACACCATGCTCACCCGGGTCTACGGTACCGCCTGGCCGACGGAGAAGGAGCTCAAGGCTTACCTGAGGCGTCTGGAAGAGGCGAGGGCGAGGGACCACCGCAAGATCGGCAAGGACCTCGACCTCTTCACCTTCTCGCCGGACGTCGGCGGGGGCATCCCCCTCTTTCTGCCCAAGGGCGAGATGCTCCGGCATCTCATGGAGGGCTACGTCCGCGACGTTCAGACCCGCCACGGCTACGACCACGTCTGGACCGGCCACCTCGTCAACGAGTCGCTCTACGAGAAGAGCGGGCACCTGGAGCACTACGTGGACTCCATGTTCCCCCCGATGGTCGAGGGTGAGACTCGCTACAGGCTCAAACCAATGAACTGCCCGAGCCACATGACGCTCTTTAACTCCAGGGCCCACTCCTATAGGGACTTGCCCCTGCGCTACGCGGAGTTCGCCACGCTCTACCGCTACGAGAAGAGCGGCGAGCTGAACGGCCTCACCCGGGTGCGGAGCCTCACCCAGGATGACGCCCACGTCTTCTGCACCGAGGACCAGGTCCAGGAGGAGTTCGCCCGGGCTCTCGAAATAGTGCGCGAGGTGCTCGACACCTACGGGTTCAACGAGTACCGGGTCCAGCTCTCCATGCGCGACCCGGACGACAGCAAGTACATTGCCGACGAGCAGAAGTGGGCCAGGGCCGAACAAGAACTCCGCGAAGCACTCGACGCGGCCGGGATCGACTACGACGAGGAGGCCGGAGAGGCAGCCTTCTACGGGCCCAAAGCGGACTTTATGGCGAAAGACGTGCTTGGCCGGGAGTGGCAGCTCTCCACGATCCAGGTCGACTTCCTTCAGCCGCTGCGTCTCGGGTGCGAATACGTCGGAGAGGACAACAAAGAGCACACGCCCGTGCTGCTGCACCGCGCCGTTACCGGCTCCACGGAGAGGTTCCTCGGCGTCCTCATAGAGCACTACGCCGGGGCGTTCCCGGTGTGGCTCTCGCCCGTGCAGGCGGTCGTCATCCCCGTCGCCGACCGGCACAACGATTACGCCCGCGAGGTCTCGCGCCGGCTAGGAGAAGCTGGCATCCGGGTCGAGGTGGATGACGCGCAGAGTAGTATGCAGAAGAAGATCCGGGAGAACGCCCGGCAGAAGATACCGTACCTCCTCATCGTGGGCGACAACGAGGCCGAAGCCGGGACCGTGAACGTGCGCCGCCGGGGCGAGAAGCAGCAAGAAGAACTGGACGTGGGGACTTTTGTGGAGGCGGTCCTGGAGCAGGTGCGTTCGCGAGAATAGTTTCATATAGACACGGGTGGCGGGCGAGGGGTATAATCCCAGGTGTAGTTGGGGTTTGCCTTCCTTCCGTTGCAGAGACAGAATACGGTAAGGGAATTACGAGCGGCCCCGAAAACAGGGTTTTGAGAGGAGTGGTGTACAGTAGCGACTGAAGAAGAGCCGCGAATAAATGGCCAGATCAGGGCGCGGAGCGTCCGACTGATCGCGGCCGACGGCGAGCAGCTAGGCATCAAGCACATCAAAGAGGCGATCGACTACGGGGAGCGAGAGGACCTCGACCTCGTGGAGGTCGCGCCGGATGCGGACCCGCCGGTGGTCCGGATGATGGACTACGGCAAGTTCAAGTACCAGAAAGAGCAGGCCCGCAAGGCCGCGCGCAAAAAGCAGGTCAACGTCAACGTGCGGGAGATCAAGCTCAGGCCCAAGATCGGGGACAACGACTTCAACACCAAGCGCGGCCACGTCGAGCGCTTCCTGCGCGGCGGGGACAAGGTGAAGGTCACGATCATGTTCCGGGGCCGCGAGGTGCAGCACCCGGCGCTGGGCGAGAAGCTCCTGAGGCGTCTGGCGGAAGACCTCGACGAGCTCGGGCGCATCGAGAGCCAGCCGAACCTGGACGGCCGGAACATGATCATGGTCATGTCCCCCAAGAAGGTCGTCAAGGAAGAGACGGAGGCCGAGGAGCCGCAACCGGAGCCGGAGCCGCAGCGCTCGGGCAGCCGGCGCGAGAGGGCGGCTCGCGGGTAAAGCAACAGTTTGATACACTCTCACGGTTCCGCAGAGGCGAACCGGCTTCAACTCCCGTGCCGCGAGCCTCTCTGTAGATAAACGGCTAGACGAAACGCGGAGGAAAAATGCCGAAGATGAAGACGCACAAGGGCGCTGCCGGGCGCTTTGAGGTAGGCAAAAAGGGCCGCCTCAAGCGACGCCGGGCCGGCCACAACCATATCCTGGAGAAAAAAAGCAGGAACCGCAAGCGGCGGCTCAACACCGAGACCGTTATCCACGCATCCGACGAGAAGAAGATCAAGCGTCTGCTGGGGGTGAGGTAGATGGCACGCGCCGCCAGGAGCGTTCACGCCCGCAAGAAGCGCCGGAAGGTGTTGGAGCAGGCCAAAGGTTACCGGGGCACCAAGCACAGCTCGTACAAGCGGGCCAAAGAGCAGGTGTGGAAGAGCGGGGTTTACGCCTACCAGGGGCGTAAGCAGCGCAAGCGGGACTTCCGCTCGCTCTGGATCCAACGCATCAACGCCGGCGCCCGCGAACACGGAATGTCCTACTCGCAGCTGATCCACGGCCTGCGTCTGGCGGAGATAGACCTGGACCGTAAGATCCTG
>JACDFX010000149.1 GCA_013815575.1 Rubrobacter sp. | reverse complement strand
AAGGCCAGGATGTTGCGGAAGGCCTCCCCCATCGTCAGGGTGCTGCCGGCGATGGCGCCGCTGCCGAGCCTCGGAACGCCGCCGTCGGAGTAGACGGTACGGGTCGCGAGGCGGTACTCGCCCGGTGGGGCGCCGGCGGCGGCTATGGCGTCCGTGACCAGGTGGAGGCGGTCGGGGCCGAGCATGCGGAAGGTGAGCCCGACCATCTCCGGGTGGACGTGGTGCCCGTCGGCGATGATCCCGCAGGAGACCCTCGGGTGGGCGAAGGCTGCCCCTGGCAGACCGGGGTCGCGGTGGTGCATAGGGCTGGTGGCGTTAAAGACGTGGGTGACGCCGCCGACCCTGCCGTCGAAAGAGCCGTAGGCGAGCTCGAAGCTCGCGTCCGAGTGTCCGGCGGAGACGACCACCCCGCGCCCCGCGGCCTGATCTATCAAGGGTCCGATGCCCCGGAGCTCGGGGGCGAGGGTGACCATGCGCACGGGTCCGAGGTCGAGCAGCCGGGAGAGAAGGCCCGCGTCCGGTGGCAGGACGTGGGCGGCGGCGTGGGCGCCCCTCTTGCCCAGGCTCAGGAACGGGCCTTCGAGGTGGACGCCGAGCACCTCCGCGCCCTCCGAAGAACCGCCGGTCTCCGTCGCGATGGCGGGCAGCACCTCCTCGTAGAGAGCCTCGGGGGAGGAGATCACCGTCGGCAGGTAGGCGGTCGTCCCGGTCGAGAGCAGGGCCCGGGAGAGCCCTGCGAGGCGCGCCGGCTCCGAGGCCACGTCGATCCCGAAGGCCCCGTTGACCTGAAGGTCAACGAAGCCGGGCAGGATCAGGGAGTCCGGGTACTCGTGGACCTCGTCGGCGCCTTCGGCTAAAGCCCCATCCCGGTCCACGTCCGTTATGACCCCGTCGCCGAGTAGGACGGTGCCCTCGGGCCAGACCTCATAGTCCGTCACGATCTGGCCCCGCAGCGCGACGAGCTTCATCTCTCTGTCCCCTTCATCTGCCTACATCTTCCGCCCCGGCGCCCGGCGAATCAAGGGGGGCCCCGTTGGGGGCCTTGGGACGCGCGTCCGGGACCCGGAGAAGGAAGAAGATCCCGAAGGCCATCACGACGGCGAGGGAGCCGATGGAGAGCCTGTACGCGACGGCCCCGCCCCCGAACGCGAAGAGCAGGACCACCGTGAGCGCGGGCCCGAAGACGGCGGAGACCTTGCCGGCGAGCGAGAAGAGCCCGAAGAACTCCCCGAGCTTCTCCGGGGGCGAGAGGGCGACGAGCATCACGCGTCCCACGGTCCACATGCCGCCGAGCGCGACCCCCACGACGGGACCGGCGAGGAAGAGCATCCAGGCACCCAGAGCGCCTGCGGCGGTTACGATGGCGACGAACCACAGCACGAGCACCGCGAGCAGCGTCTTTTTGGGCCCGAACCTGTCGCACAGATACCCGAAGGCCGCCGACCCCACCACCGCGAAGACTGTCGAGAAGAGCAGCAGGTTCCTCACTTCGGTGTTGTCCATCTCGAAGACCACCCGCCCGTAGAGGGCCATGTTGGCGATGGCCGTGTTCGCCGCGTCGGTGTAGAGCACCGTCGCCAGGATGAACGTCCCGACGCCCGAGTAGTCGCGCAAGTTCCTCAAGGTCCGGGCCACGTCCCTGTAAGCGGCGCCCGGGGAGACCGGCCGCGGCGGCCGCACCGCCGGGTCCGGCACGAGGAAGAAGGCGGGCAAACTGAAGAGCAAGTAGAGCACGGCGGTCGGCAGGAAGGCGTTCGAGTTCGCGCCGCTCCCCGTCTCCAGCCAGCCGCCGAGCGGCCCGAGCAGCGGGCGCAGGGCCCCACCGCTCTCCACGAAGTACGTCAAGACGACGAGGGCGATTATGGAGCCGACGTACCCGGCGGCCGTGCCGTAGCCGCTGACCTTGCCCGCCCCGCGCCCGGCGGAGACCGCCGGCAAGAGCGCGTTGTAGAAGACGAGCGCCGACTGGTAGGCCAGGTCCGCCGCCACGAAGAGCGCCAGGCCGACCAGGATTCCCCCCGCGACGTCCAGCGCCGCCGTCAGGGCCACGGAGACGACGGTCAGCGCCGCGAGGTAAGGCACCCGCCGCTGACGCAGGTCGGCGACGGCCCCGAAGAGCGGCGCGGAGACGACCACGAGGAGCGCCGAGACGGCCGTCGCGCCGTTCACCAAGCTCGGCGCGGAGAGAAAGACCCCACTCCCAACTCGCTCCTCAATCCACAGAGGGAAGAAAAGAGAGAGGATGCTGATCGCGAAGATCGTGTTGGCGAAGTCGTAGAAGACCCACGCCCACACCGCGGGCCCCGAGGCCTGAGGCCCCGCGCCGCCCACCGACCCACGTCGTCCCGAACCTTCCACGGCGGCAGTATAGAGGCGTCCGGCCGTTCCGGAGCCCGCGGTGCTCCTTGTGCGCGATTGCTACTCATCGTAAGATCTGCGGCGCAATCTGAGCGGCAGGCCCGCCTCCAACGATGGATCGCCTGCCCGGCCTCGGTTTGACCTAGGGTTTTTGGGCCACGAACGCGAGAGGAGACGGATGAACCTGTTTTTGGTGGTGCTGGGGGGCGGCCTCGGGGCCGGCGGACGCTACTTGCTGGGCGGTTGGCTGCACTCGCAGTTCGGGGGAGAGTTTCCGTGGGGCACGTTCGCGGTCAACGCCCTGGGCTCGCTGTTGATCGGGCTGGTCTTCGGCCTGGCCCAGCGGGGTTCCCTACCCCCCGCCACCACGCTCTTCCTCGCCGTGGGCGTACTGGGCGGTTTCACCACGTTTTCCGCGTTTAGCTACGAGACTATGCGGCTCCTCGCGAACGGGAGCATCGGCGCCTCGTTCCTGAACGTGGCCGGGCAGTTCGCGGTCGGCCTGGTCGCCGTCTACGTCGGGTTCATCGCCGTTCGCGGCCTCGCCGACGTTTAAGCCGGGATACCGGGCGCTATCCCAGCGCCACGTCCAGGGTCATCATGACGGCGAAGCCGACCATCAGGGACATGACGGCTTTGTCCGGGCTGCCGCGCTTGGCCTCCGGGATCAACTCCTCCGCGACAACGAAGATCATTGCCCCGGCGGCGAAGGCGGGCGCGTGGGGAAAAATGGGCTGACCGGCAGGCTACCGTCCTCCCTGGCCAGGATCTTTTTCCGGCATTTATCCTTGCGGACAGCCGGTTCTCAAAGACGATCTTTTCCGAAGCCGCGCATCTTTATGCAGTCACATCAGACGTTGTGTCGCCTACCATGCTTGTTCACGACGTCGTAACGGCCTTTCGGCAGGTTCAGGGCTCCGTCATTCAAGATGCCGGATGCGAGTTTCCGAGAAGGGCTCCACGCACTCGGGTGAATAGACCGTGGATCTGCAACGCTGTGTCGGTACACTCGTTGGATGAGGCGTAACTGATTCGCTTGGACTTACGATATGACATCGTCTCCCAATGGTCGGAGTTCGTTGCCGAATGGTGCCTAGGTGCAGTGCCAGCCCAAGCGCCTGTCGAGGTGGAGCGTGCATTTGATGCGCTCCGTCGCCGTTGGCCTAAGTACCTCGATGAGTTACAGGCACAAGGTGCACGCGGCCTTATGTTTGTCGTCAGGGCAATAGACCATGGACTAACCCTCGTCGCATGCGAACCGTTGAGTGGTTTCGGTCCCGTCATGGACCGCCTGCGAGGAGGCGAAGAGTCAGCGTTAGCGGAGCTACAGTTCGCACATGCGCTTATCCGTTGCGGATTCATACCCGTACTCGAACCGAGGCTCGGATCAAAGGTGCTGGACTGCTCTGTAGGGATCGGGGCAGAAAGAGTGTTCGCAGAGGTGATCTCGCCGGAACGGGCAGCCGAACTCAGAAACGCAGAAGACACCATGAGTCGCTTGGCTTCGACTATCGTCGAACGAACTAGAGGTACACGCTCGGAGGTCTTGCTAACGACCGAACCCGAAGCCCGGTTCGAAGCCATAGTCGATGCCTTGACCGCAGCTCGACCGGACGGATCAGTTCATAACGTCGAGGGCGTAGGATGGGTGCGCCGCGACTTCCTAGGCCCACAACCTCCAAACGTGAGTTCCTTGATTTATAACCCCGACCCGCGCCCTGCAGTAGTTGCGGGTCGAACGGCAGTCGATCAGAGGATCGATGAAGGTACCACGTTCACCTCTGCTACTGTCCGTCTGCCGATATCGGATGAGCGTGCACACAGGCTCTTAAGTAACGAACTTTCACACTTTTCGAGCGAGGAGCGGAACATACTCGTTGTTCGCGTTAGCAAAGTGCCCGGCGGCATGAAGGGGTGGCGGCCTCTAGCTCTGAGACGACTGATGAGTAATTGCGAAGGACGCAGAAGGAGCCGAAACCTTATGCTGGCACCGAACCTTCTCCCAAAGGCGGTGGTGCATCGTGGATCTCGACTCCTTCCTGGTCTCATTGTACGTCCGGATAGACGACTGGTGGCGGACCAACCGGCCCTCTGCCACGCCTCGCCCCGGCCGTCCCGCCCTCCTGAGTGGGAGCGAGGTTCTCACCCTGGCGCTCCTCGCCCAGTGGCCGCGCTTTCGCAGCGAGCGCGACTTCTGGCGCTTCGCCGACGCGCACCTGCGAGGCTACTTCCCGAAGCTGTGCTCCCAAAGCCAGCTCAACCGGCGCGTGCGTGCCCTGGAGCCGGAGTTGCGCGCGTTGCAGAGGGCCTCGGCCGAAGGCCTCGCCGACCCTTCGGCCGTCTACCGCGTCCTGGACACCACCCTGATCCCGGCCATCGTGAGGGTGAGGGCATCCCGCAAGGGGCTGTTTGCCGGGCAAGCCACCTTCGGGAGGAGCGCCTCCAAGACCGAATGGGTCTACGGCTTCAAGGTGGCCCTGGTGGTGGACCCCGAGGGGGTCATCACCGCCTTCGGGCTTGCCCCGGCGTCCTCCGACGAAAGGCCCATAGGGGACGCCCTCGTGGCCCGGGACCGTCACGATGCCTACCTGGCGGACAAGGGTTTCACGGGAGTCGAGTGGGAGCGGTGCTGGCTGGAGAAGTACGGGGCCCTCGTTGCGGCCACCCCGAAGAACGGCTCCCGCCGGGCGTGGCCGAAGCAGGATCGCCGGTGGGCCGCCGGCAAGCGCCAGATCGTCGAAGGGGTGTTCTGCCAGCTCAAGGACTTCTTCGGCCTGGAGCGTCACCGGGCGAAGACCCTCGGCGGACTGCTGACGCGTCTTGCCGCCAAGGTCGCCGCATACACCTGCGCTCAACGGATCAACGACTCCCTCGGCCGACCTGCGCGTCACCTGGCCGATCTGTTGGTCTAATTCATTGCACATCATTCGTCTGAGGTGGCTACAGCCTAGCCGCAACCGACGTGTCGGAGCAGTGATCCTTTTTGAGCAAGCGCAGGAGGCTACTCACTCTGCACCTGTGATTCGCCAACGCTGGCAGATTATCGAGAACCCATACGCCTACAAGCCTGTCCCTCGTTCGCTAATCAGCGCCCTCAGCGCCCTCGACGAGGGCTTCGTATAGAAAGAGGATTGGCTCTGATCCGCTGAACACCCTCCTACAAGCCCGGCAAGTATCACCGTAAACCTCCCTCCGGTAGCGGGCTTCAGGGTGCGCATCCGACCCGATTGGTACGGACTAGACCGAATGCTGCATCCAGACTTCCGAGAAAGCATAACGCCCGAAGTTCCGAGAAAAACCCTCAGCGCGAAGTACGCACGACGCCTGCGCACCCGAGGACAGCTAACAGCTCCGCCCTGTAACATGCGAAGAACCTTCGGTGAA
>JACDFX010000561.1 GCA_013815575.1 Rubrobacter sp. | reverse complement strand
CACGTTCTTCCTGGACGAGGGCCTGGTGCTCAGGACGCATACCTCGCCGGTGCAGATCAGGACGATGCTGTCTCAGGAGCCACCCGTCTACGTGGTCTGTCCCGGACGGACCTACCGGCGCGACTCTGACCCGACCCACACGCCGATGTTCCACCAGATCGAGGGCCTCGCGGTGGACCGCGGCCTCACCCTCGGGCATCTGAAGGGGACGCTGGCGGCGATGGCCCGGCACGTCTTCGGCGAGGACGTGGCGGTCAGGCTCAGGCCGAGTTACTTCCAGTTCACCGAGCCGAGCGTGGAGCTCGACGTTAGTTGCTTCCGGTGCGGCGGTACGGACCCCCACTGCAAGGTCTGCAAGGGTGCTGGCTGGCTGGAGATGCTCGGCGCCGGCATGGTGGACCCGGACGTTCTCGAAGAGGCCGGGTATGATTCCGAGGAGTACACCGGCTTCGCCTTCGGGATGGGGCCGGACCGGATGGCGATGGCGAAGTACGGCATCCCGGATTTGCGCCTCTTTTTCGAGGGCGACCTCCGCTTTCTGCGTCAGTTTTAGTTTCTAGAAGGGAAGACCTTTGCGCGTTCCGTTGAGCTGGCTTCGTGAGTACCTGGACTTCGATCTTGACGTGGAAAGACTCGTCAAACTCTTTACCCTCCACAGCCAGGAGATCGACGGTGTCCACCGCCTCGGCGTGGCCGACGGGGAGGTCGTTGTAGGAGAGGTCGTCGAGTTCGGGCCGCATCCCAACGCCGACCGGCTCTCGGTCGCCAGGGTAGATCTCGGCGGCAGGGAGGTCCAGATCGTGGCCGGCGCCCCGAACCCTTACCCCGGCGCCCGTGTGCCGGTCGTCCTCCCCGGCAGCGTCATGGCCGACGGCACGAAGCTCAAGAAGGCGAAGCTCCGGGGCCTGGAGTCCTACGGCATGATGATGAGCGAGCGCGAGCTCGGCATCTCCGCGGACCACGGGGGCATCCTGCTGCTCGACGAGTCTTACGAGGTCGGACGCCCTGTGGCGGACTACTTTCCCGTCGGTGAGACGGTCATAGATGTCGACGTCACGCCCAACCGGCCCGACTTGTGGGGCATGATCGGGGTCGCACGCGAACTGGCCGCAATACTCCAGACAGACTTCAGAACCCCCGAACTTTCCTCCGAGACCGGCGGCGAACCAACCTCGGACTACGGGCTGCGCGTAGAGGCCGAGGACCTCTGCCCCCGGTACGACCTTCGCCGCGTCTCGAACCTGACGCCGGGGCATGAGGCGCCGCTCTGGATGCGCCGCCGAATCCACGCCGCCGGGATGCGGCCCATAAACGCCGTCGTGGATGCCACGAACTACGTGATGCTCGAAACCGGGCAGCCGATCCACGCCTTCGACGCCGGGAAGGTGCGGGAAGGTATCGTGGTTCGGCGGGGGAGGGTGGGCGAGGAGATCACGCTTCTGGACGGATCGACCCGCTCGTTGGACGAGGAGATGCTCGTCATAGCGGACGAGGAGCGCGGGCTCGTGATCGCCGGCGTCATGGGTGCCGAGGATGCGGAGGTGGGCCCCGAGACCACCGATGCCCTGATCGAGGTTGCCACCTTCAATGGAGAGAATATCCTCAGAACCTCCCAGAAACTGGGCCTTCGCACCGACGCCTCCGGCCGCTTCGAGCGGGGCCTCGACCCAAACATGGTGGATTACGCGATGGGGCGAGTCGTCGGCCTACTCTCTGGGGTTGCGCAGGGCCGCGTCGCCGAAGACACCCTGGGTCACTACCCCGAGCCCGTTCGTCCCTGGCGCGTTCCGCTCCGGCTCTCCCGGGCGGAACTCTTGCTCGGGATGCCGGTCGCGGTCGGAGACGCGATCAGGCGGCTCGTGTCGCTGGGTTGCGAAGTCGAAGGGGCAGTCGAAAGCCTGTCGGCCACCGTGCCGACGTTCCGCCGGGATCTACGCCGGGAGGCCGACCTGATCGAGGAGGTCGGACGTCTCATCGGCCTCGATAAGATCCCGGAGGCCCTACCAGGGGCCCGCCAACCGGGTGGCCTC
>JACDFX010000148.1 GCA_013815575.1 Rubrobacter sp. | reverse complement strand
CCGCCCACTAGAGCAATTTGCGGTTCCATTGGTCCACAGGCATCATGGGCGCATGAAAGCCTACTCGGAAGATTTGCGCGAGAAGATAGTCGAGGCCGTAGGGCGTGGGATGTCAAAGACCATGGCCGCCAAGACCTTTGGGGTGAGCCGCTCGTCGGTCAAACGCTACGCCAGAGTGGCCAGGGATGGCAAACCGCTTGTCCCGAAGCGGCACCCAGGCTCCAAGCCCAAGCTCGACGAGCGAGCCAGGAGGCTGCTTGAGGCCGACGTGGAGCACAGACCGGCCGCCTCTCTGAAGGATAGGTGCCGCTTCATACGCAGGATCGTGGGGGTTTCGGTGAGCGAGTCCACCCTTAGCAGGCTCCTACGCAGTATGGAATTCACCCAAAAAAACGGAGTTTGGGTGCGAGCGAGCGCGACGAGTTCCTGAGGGCTGCCTGGCGGGCGCTCGTGGCAGGCGCCCTGGACGCCAGACGTTTCGTGTTCGTCGATGAGATGGGAACCAACACCTCGCTTTCTGTGCTCTACGGGTGGTCGCGCAGGGGACGGCGGGCGTACTTCGAGGCTCCGCGTAACTGGGGCAAGAACGTCACCCTGCTTTCGAGCATGAGCGTGGAAGGGATGGGTCCTTCCCTCGCGGTGGAAGGACCTACCACCCGCGGGGTCTTCGAGACCTACATCGAGAGGGTTCTCGGCCCAAAGCTGCGTCCGGGTCAGATAGTGGTGATGGACAACCTCTCCTCGCACAAGGGCTCGCGGGTCAAGGATCTGATCGAGGAGCGAGGCTGCGAGCTGCGTTACCTGCCTCCCTACTCGCCGGATCTCAACCCCATCGAGGAGGCATTCTCCAAGGTCAAGGGGATGTTGCGCCGGGCGGAGGCTCGCAGCCGCGAGGCACTCATAGAGGCGATGGGTGAGGCGCTATGCGCAGTCAGCAGCCGCGATGCCAGAAGCTTCTTCGCGCACCGGGGCTACAACCTGTTGGTCCAATCACTGTGACAAACGCTCTAGAACCTAGCCCGCGCATCCTCCGGTGCTGACCGGTTCGGTGCGCCCGTCGGCGGCCTGCAGGTGGCGTTCGACTAACCGGGAGGGGATTCCAAAGCCGGCGTTACTGGAGTCCGCGCGGCTGGCGAAGATGGTGGAGACGACCTCGCCGTCGGCGTTGACGGCGGGGCCGCCGGAGTTGCCGGGGCGGACAAAGACGCGAAAGCCGGTGACGACGCGTTCGACCGGGCCCTCATTGTAGGCGTCACCGGAGATTACGGGCTTTGTCTCACCGGTTCGGGCTGGGCGGACGTCGAGCGGGCCGTTCTGGGGGAACCCGATCACGGCCGCCGACTCGCCCATGTGGGGGGGAGCGAGGGGGAGGGGGGAGAGGCCGAGCTTCCTGACGCGTAGGATGGCGACGTCGTTCTTCTCGTCGAAGAGGACTACCCGCGCCCGCAGGCTTCGGCCCACGCCCCGGGGCTGCACCCTCGTGACGGACTCGCCGGCGACGACGTGGGCGTTGGTGACGACGATGTTTCTCGCGGCGACCCAGCCCGAGCCCTCCACGCCGTAGCCGCAGGCAATGCCGGTTACGCGGACGGCCCCGGCGGACGCGGCCCTCACCTCCGGGTCGGAGACGATACCCTTCTCCGGGGGCGCGACGTCGGGGTTGGGGCCCCGGATCTCGGGCAGCGGGTCGATCTCGGCGACCGCCCGGGTGAGCATCCCGGCGGGCATCCGCTCGTTGAGGGAGCGCAGGATCTCCGACTTCTCGACGACCGGGTGGAGGCCGGTGAGCGGTGGGGACTGAAGGGCGAAGACCCCCACGGCCCACACCAGAACCAGCGAGAGCGCTAGGCCCAGGGCGCCGCCCCCGAGGCCGTCCAGGGCCGCCGAAGCCGGACCCGTGAGCCGGTTTCGTAGAGTGCCCCCGACCATGCGGGCCAGTATCTCCCCGAGCACCGCGAAGGCCACGATGCCGATAAGGGTGATGCCCAGGCCGTAGATCGGGTTTCCCCCTTCCGGCGCGAGCGACGGCGCGATCCTGGACCCAACCGAGGCCCCGAGCACGACCCCCACAAGCGAGAAGACGCCCGCCAGAAAGCCGGTGCGCACACCTCGCAACACCGCCAGGACCACAAAGAGGACTATGAAAAAGTCGAGCGCCACCATTCGCGAGATTCTACTCTCTAGCGCGGCGCTTCGCGTCGTGCTGATAGCCGGCGAAGCCGGAGCGTGACGGCCCGGTATAATCCTCCCCATGAGAGCCGCCGAGTTTCTGCCGGAAGTACAGAAGACGTTCGAAGAGAGCGGGGAGCCGGGCTATCGCCTGGGCCAGGCGTATGCTGCCCTGACGGTCTCGCTCGTGCGGGATTGGGAGGAGGCGACGAGCCTGCCGAGGGGCCTGCGCGAGGCCTTGAACGAGGCCGCGCCGGCGGCGGTGCTCGACCTGCGGAACGCCTCTTTGGCCACCGACGGGACAAGGAAGTACCTTTTCCAGACGCACGACGGGCATGCCATAGAGACGGTTATGATCCCGGAGAGGGGCAGGCACACCGTCTGCATCTCGACGCAGGTCGGGTGCGCGATGGCCTGCAAATTCTGCGCGACGGGGCTCATGGGCATCAAGCGGAACCTGAAGGCGCGTGAGATCGCCGAGCAGGTCCTCGTCGCCGCCCGCGACATCGCGCCCGAGCGGGTCTCAAACGTCGTCGTGATGGGGATGGGCGAGCCGATGCTGAACTACAACGAGACCGTAAAGGCCTTGAGGGTCCTCAATGACGGGGATGGGTTCGGGCTCGCGGCGCGGCACATCGCGGTCTCTACGAGCGGGCTCGTGGACAAGATCCGGCGTTTTGCCGATGAGCCGGAGCAGTTTCACCTCGCGATCTCGCTTCACACGCCGTTCGGGGACGAGCGGCAGAAGATCATGCCCGTCGCCTCCCGCCACTCCATCCCCGAGCTCATGGACGCGGCCCGCTACTTCGTGGATACGACGCGCCGCAAACTCTTTTTCGAGTACACGCTTCTTGCCGGCGTGAACGACCAGCCCCGTCACGTCGAGGCGCTGGCGAAGCTCCTTGACCACCCCCTCTACCACCTGAACCTTCTCCGCTTCAACTGGACGGACACCGGCTTCTCCGCGACGAGCAAGGGGGACGCCAAGGCGTTCTTACGCTACGCGAGGGAGCTGGGGCTGTCGGCGACGTTGCGGCCGAGCCGGGGGCAGGACATCGACGCGGCCTGCGGCCAGCTCGCCGCGAAGGACCTGCGCGGCCGTCCGGCCATTCCGATGCTCTCCCGGCCTTGAAGGACGAGCCTTCGGAGAGGTTGGATCCGCGGGCAAAGGTAGTGTGGAGGATCTCGGGCGCCCTGAACATGCTCCCGCTCCTGGCCGGGGCAGGCTTTGCGAGCTTCGTCCTGTTGAGATGGGTCGAGGCCTCTGTCTTTATCGGGATACTTCCCGTGCTCGGGGTGCTCGTTCTGGCGGTCTTCTCCGTGGTCGTGGCCCCGGGGCTGCGGTGGCGCCGGTGGCGCTACGAGATCCGGCCCGACGAGGTGGACCTGCAGCGCGGGGTCTGGTGGGTGAGCCGGACGCTGGTGCCGCTGGCCCGCATCCAGCACGTCGATACGCGGCAGGGACCCCTGCAGCGGCGCTACGGGCTCTCGACGGTCGTCTTCCACACGGCGGCAGGGCCGAACCAGATCCCCGAGCTCTCCGCCCCCATAGCCGCCGAAGCCCGCGACCGCATCGCCGACCTCACCAGGGAGCAGGATGAACTCTGAGGTAGACCCGCTCCTCCGCCTCCACCCCGCGGCGATGGTCATAAACGCCCTCAAGTCGATCCGGCGCCTAATCAGCGCCTCGGCCCTGCCCGGAATATTCGTCCTCTTCAGCCAGGGACTGAGCCCGCTCACGATAGCCCTCGTCCTGCTCGGCGCCGGGGTGCTGGTGGTGCTCGCGGCGCTCTGGGGCTTCCTCTCCTGGAGGGCGACGACCTACGGGGTGGTCGGGGGCTCGTTCCGCCTGCGCCAGGGTGTCTTCCAGAAGAGCGAGCGGACGATACCCCTGGAGCACGTCCAGTCCGTGGACACGGTGCAGGGAATAGTGCAGAGGGCCTTCGGCGTCTACGAGGTTCGGGTGGAGACGGCGGGCGGCGGGACCTCCGAGCCCGACGCCTCGCTGCCGGCGCTCGGCCGCGGGGCGACGGAGGCGTTGCGGCGCGGGATCGAGGGCTCCAGGAGGGTGCCCGTCGGTGCCGAAGAGGAAGCTTCGGGGCCGGAGATACTGAGGCGGTTGTCCACGAGAGACCTACTCGTCGCCGGCGCCACCAGCGGCCAGATCGGGATCGCCCTCTCCCTGCTCGCCGTCGGTTCCCAGGTCTTCGACGAGTTCTTTTCGGAGGCCTTTTTCCGGAACCTCGTCGAGTCGCTGGCGCCGAACGCCCTGATCCTGGCTCTGATCCTCACCCCGGCGGTCGCGCTCTTCGCCTGGCTGCTCGCCATCGCCGGCACGGTGCTCGCCCACTTCGGCTTCACCCTCTCTCGCGACGGGGAGTTTCTGTATATCAAGCGCGGCCTACTGGAGAGGCGAGAGGCGACGATCCCGCTCGGGCGCATCCAGGCCGTCCGCGTTTCGGAGGGCCTCCTGCGCCAACCTTTCGGCCTCGCCTCCCTGCGCGTCGAGAGCGCCGGTTACGGCGAGGACGCCGGCGTCTCGGCCGTCATGTTCCCCCTGCTGCCCCGCGGCGAGGTGCAGGCGCTGCTCCGCAGGGCGGCCCCCGAGTTCGCCGTCGCCCCGCCCCTGAACCCGCTGCCCCGCCGCGCCCTCCGCCGCTACGTCTTCCGGTCTACCGTCCCCGCCCTCTTCCTGGCCGCCGCGGGGACGCTGATCCCGCTGTTGGTCTTCGACGTCGCCTTCGGGCTTCCCGCGCTCCTGCTGGTGCCGCTCTTCGCCCTGTACGGCTGGCTGCGGTTCAGGGACGCGGGGTGGGCGCTGGAGGGCGACCGCCTCGTGGTTCGCTCGCGGAGTTTGGCCCGCGTGACCGCCGTGGCGCCCCGCCGCAGGCTCCAGTCGCGCAGCATCTTCCAGAGCCCCTTCCAGCGCCGCCTCCGGCTTGCCAGCTTCGGGACAGAGGTCGCGTCGGGGGTCGGCGGCTCCGCCCTGGAGGTCGAGGATATCGGCTTCGACGACGCCAGACGGCTCGTCGAGGCGCTCTCGGCGCGCGTGCCTTTCCGGGCGGGCCGGGAGGACGCAGGCGGAGAAAAGCGCCCCGCCTGACGCGGTCGAAACCGCCCCGCCTCCGGTCTTGCTTACTCGCTTGAGGCTCTTGTAGTAATATTCGGCCCGACAGAGAAGATGGCTCCGGAGCCTGCCTGCGGTGGGTTCCATGGGTGCGGAGGGGGACTCCAACCGTTTCTCGAAGGGGTTCAGGCACGTTTGTGGAGAGACGAGGAGAGGGGTTGTCTTGAAGGTTGGGCATGAGTTGGGGTCGGGTTACGTAAGGCGTTCCCGCACGCGTTACATTCTGGCGATGGTACTGGCTGTGTCGTTGAGCCTCGGGGTGGCGGTGCCGGTCTTCGCCGCCGAAGAAGAGCAGCAGATCCAGCCGCAGATCGTCGGCGGGGACGCGGTGCCGGAGGGCAAGTACAAGTTTATCGCTGCGCTGCGCGACACCACGCGGGGCGGGACGGCCTACGAACAGCAGTTCTGCGGGGGCAGCCTGATCGACGCCGACAGCGTGCTCACCGCCCCGC
>JACDFX010000147.1 GCA_013815575.1 Rubrobacter sp. | reverse complement strand
GCGAAAGCTAGAAGGGCAATAGGGGTGCTGAGGCGACGATCAGCGGCGCGAAAAGCAGCGCCGGCAGCATGTTTGCCACCCGCACTTGTTTGAGATCCAGCAGCCCGAGGCCCAGGCCCACGATCAAGACGCCCCCCGTGGCCGTGGCCGCCGAGATCATCGCGTCCGTCACGAACGGCTCCAGAAACCCCGCCCCGAGCGTCAGCGACCCCTGCACGACCAGCACGGTCCCGGCGGAGAGCAAGACCCCCCACCCGAGCACGGACGCGAACGCCAGCGCCGCGATAAAGTCGAGCCCGCTCTTGAGCGCCAGCAGGCTGTAGTCCCCCCGAAGCCCGTCTTCCAAAGACCCGATCACCGTGAGGGGCCCCACGCAGAACAAGAGGCTCGTCGTAACGAAAGCCCGGCTGACCGGGCTCTCCCCCTTCGAGAACCGCCTCTCCAGGTAATCTCCGAGCCTCTTGAGCCCATCCTCGATACCGAGGATCTCCCCGACCACCAGCCCCGAGATCACGCTCACCAGGGGCACGAGGGGATTATCGAACTCGAGAAAGTTCGCAACGCCTACTAGCAACGTCACTATCCCGATGGCCTGCATGGCCGTCACGCGCATGCCTTCTGGCAGCCTCGCACCGGCGAGGGTTCCTATACCCCCTCCGACCAGCACGGCGACGACGTTTATCGCGGTTCCGAGGCCCAAGACAGGCCAGAGTATAGGGTTTGCTTCGCCGCGGTGCGCGATGGGCACCTGGGGGAAAAAGGCAACGGCCTCTCTGTATAATCCGCCGTGTCATGGCGGGTTTCGCGGGAGTCTGACTTGGATCTTTACGAGTATCAGGGCAAAGAACTGTTGAGGAGCTACGGCCTGGAGACGCTTCCTGGCGTCGTGGCCGGCACCCCGGAGGAGGCGGCCCGGGCGGCGGAGACACTCGGCGGCACGGTAGCCGTCAAGGCGCAGGTCCTCATCGGCGGGCGCGGCAAGGCCGGGGGCATCGCGGTGGTCCACAACGCCACGGAGGCGCGGGAGGCCGCGGAGCGCATTCTCGGGATGGATATTCGGGGGCACACGGTCAGGCGGGTGTACGTCGAGGGCGGGGCCGAGATCGAGAAGGAGTACTACCTCTCCATCACGGTGGACCGGGCGGCGAAGAGGCCCCTTATCCTGTTCTCGACCGAGGGCGGCGTGGACATCGAAGAGGTCGCGGAGACCAAGCCGGAGGCCATCGTTCGGACGCACGTTGACCCGCTGCTAGGGCTCTTGCCTTACCAGGTACGCGAGATCGTGTTCTCCGCCGGGCTCACCGGCGACGCCGCGAAGGGCGTCGGGCGGACGCTGAACAGCCTCTACAAGGCATTCGAGGGGCTCGACGCGAGCCTCGTGGAGATAAACCCGCTCGTGCTCACGAAGGACGGCCACGTCCTGACGCTCGACTCGAAGGTGACGGTGGACGACTCCAGTTTGTACCGGCACACGGATATCGCCGATCTGCACGACGTCGAGGCCGCCGACCCGCAGGAGCAGCGGGCGCAGGAGGTGGGCCTGCAGTACGTGAAGCTAGACGGGAACGTGGGCATCCTCGGCAACGGGGCGGGGCTCGTGATGAGCACGCTTGACGTGGTGGCCCAGGCCGGCGGGAAGCCGGCCAACTTCTGCGACGTCGGGGGCGGTGCGGACGCGGAGAAGATCTCGACGGCGCTCGACATCGTTACGTCAAACGAGCAGGTCGAGAGCGTGCTTTTCAACATCTTTGGCGGGATCACGCGCGGCGACGAGGTGGCCCGCGGCCTTCTCTCCGCCATCGAGAGGACCGGCATAGAACTCCCGATCGTGGTTCGCCTGGACGGGACGAACGCCGAGGAGGGACGCCGCATCCTGGCGGAGAACACGCCGGATAACGTACACACCGAGGAGACGATGCTCGACGCGGCCCGCCGCGCCGTGGAGCTCGCGCGCGGAACGCGCGACAGCGATGGAGGTCGGTAGAACATGGCGATACTGGTAGACAGCGGCACGCGCCTCCTGGTCCAGGGCATCACGGGGCGCGAGGGCGCCTTCCACACCGGACGGATGCTCGAGAGCGGCACGAACGTCGTGGCCGGCGTCACGCCCGGCAAGGGCGGCCAGAACCACGACGGCATACCCGTCTTCGACACCGTCGCGGGCGCGGTCGCGGAGACCGGGGCCAACGCGAGCGTTATCTTCGTCCCCCCGCCGTTCGCCGCGGACGCAGTGTTCGAGTCCCTGGACTCCGGCATGGGCACCATCTGCTGCATCACCGAGGGCATCCCGGTACACGACATGATGCGGGTGGCGGACTTTATCGGGACGAAGGAGGCGACGCTTATCGGGCCGAACTGTCCTGGCGTGCTCTCGCCGGGCAAGTCCAACGTCTCGATCATGCCGCGCGACATCTTTACTCCTGGCAACGTCGGGGTGGTCAGCCGCAGCGGGACGCTCACTTACCAGATCGTCAACGAGCTTACCCAGAGGGGCATCGGTCAGAGCACGGCGGTCGGCATCGGGGGCGACCCGATCATCGGCACCAACTTTATCGAGATCCTTGGCAAGTTCGAGGAGGACCCCGAGACAGAGTGCGTAGTGATGATCGGGGAGATCGGCGGCAACGCCGAGCAGCTCGCCGCCGCGTACGTCCAGAACGAGATGAAGACCCCCGTCGTCGCCTACATCGCGGGCTTCACAGCACCCGAGGGCAAGACGATGGGCCACGCCGGCGCGATAGTTTCCGGCGGGGAGAGCACGGCTGAGGCCAAGAGCGAGGCCTTGCGGGGCGCCGGTATCCGGGCGGCGACGAACCCGTCCGAGGTGGCGGAGCTCGTGGCCGAGGCGCTCGGACGGTAGGGTCTCGCGATGAGGTTCGGAGGGGCGGGATGGAAGCCGGGCAGCCGGCGGAACAGGCGGCGGGGCCGCGCCCCCCAGAGGTCCACGGAGAAGGGGGCGGACAGGGCTTTCGTCCTCATCCTCGTCGTCTTCGGCGTCGCCGCCCTGGGCCTCGTGCTGCTGATAGGTATTTACGGTTCCTGAGTCGGGGTCATCGGACGCCGTGCTAAACTTCGAGGCGGGTCGGATGCGACCGGCATCTTATGGCTAAGTCTACGGCTCCATCCGCGCGCTCCGGCAACAGCCTCACCCGCTGGTTGCTGAAGCACCGCATCGAGCAGGCCAAGGGGCCGGGGGCGCGGGAGAGCGAGGACGACCAGCATCCGTGGTGGCAGGTCGTATGCCTCACGGGGGTGGACTACTTCTCGACGCTCGGCTACATACCCGGCATCGCGCTCGCGGCTGCCGGGGCGCTCTCCCCCATCGCCACCATGCTCATCGTGTTGCTGACGCTCTTCGGGGCGCTGCCGATGTACCGCATCGTCGCGCGCAAGAGCCCCACCGGGCAGGGTTCGATCGCGATGCTCGAAGACCTGCTCTCGTTCTGGAAGGGCAAGCTCTTCGTCTTGTGCCTCCTCGGGTTCGTCGCGACCGGCTGGGTCGTTACCATCACCCTGTCCGCCTCGGACGCCACGGCCCACATCGTCGAGAACCCATTCTGGCCGGAGTCCTTCGGCCACGCGGACCGGACGCTGGTGATCGTCACCCTGGTGCTGATCGGGCTTCTAGGCGCGGTCTTTCTGCGGGGCTTTCAGGAGGCCATCGGCATCGCGGTCGTCACCGTCGGGGCGTACCTCGTGCTCAACCTCATCGTCGTGGCCGTGGGCTTCTACGAAGTCTTCGCCAACCCGCAGGTCCTCGCGGACTGGCAGACGTCGCTCTTCTCGAACTATGGCAATCCCTTCTCGATGCTCACCGCCGCGATAGTAGTTTTCCCACTTCTGGCGCTCGGGCTCTCAGGGTTCGAGACCGGCGTCGGCATGATGCCGCTCGTGCGCGGGGATGCCGACGACGACCCGGAGCATCCGGCCGGGCGCATCCGCAACACGCGCAAGCTGCTCACCGTCGCGGCCGTGACGATGTGCTTTTACCTGATCACGACGAGCTTCATCACGACCATGCTCGTCCCGGTGGAAGAGGCCAGGAGCGGCGAGGCGAAAGGCCGGGCGCTCGCCTACCTGGCCCACGAGCACCTGGGCGACGCCTTCGGCACCGTCTACGACGCTAGTACCATCGCGATCCTGTGGTTCGCCGGGGCGTCGGCGATGGCGGGCCTTTTGAACATCGTGCCCCGCTACTTGCCCCGCTACGGAATGGCCCCGGAGTGGGGACGCGCCGTCAGGCCCCTCGTTCTGGTCTATACCCTGATCTCCGTCGTGGTCGTCGTGGTCTTCGCGGCCGACCCGACCGCCCAGGCCGGTGCCTACGCGACCGGCGTTCTCGCGATGATGACCTCGGGGGCCATCGCCGTGACCATAGCCGTCCATCGCCAGGGGAGGCGGTTGATGTCCGTGGTCTTCGGTTTGATCACGGTCGTCTTCGCCTACGCGACCGTGGCGAACATCGTAGATCGGCCCGACGGCATAACGATCGCGCTGTTGTTTATCGCCGCGATCATAGCCGTCTCGCTCGTCTCGCGGGTGCAGCGCTCGCTGGAACTGCGCCAGGAGAGGATAGAGATCGACGCGAAGGCGCAGGAGTTTATCCGGGAGGCGTCGAAGGGCCCCGACATCCACATCGTCGCCCACCGGCGCCGAAGCGGCCACGACCCGGCTGAGTACGCCCACAAGGAGCGGGAGCAGCGCGAGGACAACCACATCCCGGAGGACCAGCCGATCCTCTTTTTGGAGGTCTCCGTCGAGGACGCGTCCGAGTTCACCGACGTGCTCGAGGTCAGGGGCGTCGACGTCGGGGGACACAAGGTACTCCGGGCCGTAAGCTCCGTGGTGCCGAACGCCATCGCGGCGCTCCTGCTCGACCTCAGGGACACGACCGGCAAGACCCCGCACTGCTACTTCGGCTGGACGGAGGGGAACCCGATCGTGTACCTCATACGCTTCATTCTGTTCGGGGAGGGCGACACCGCCCCCGTCACCCACGAGGTTTTGAGGGAGGCCGAGCCCGAGGCCTCGCGGCGGCCCCTGATCCACGTCGGCGGCCGGTGAGACACCCGTGAGCCGCCAGTTCGCGGTCGTAGGCCTTGGCAGGCTCGGCATCGCGATGGCCGGCACCCTCGACTCTTTAGGCCACGACGTCCTCGGCGTGGACACGCGGGAGGACCTCATCCGGAACCTCGCGGATGACCTGCCCAACGTCCACCTCGTCGCGGCAGACGCCACGGACGAGGACGTCTTGCGGGGCCTCAACGTGCAGGACTTCGACGCGGCGGCGGTCGTGATCGGCGAGAACCACGTCGAGGCCGGCATCCTCGCGACGGCCAACCTGAAAGAACTAGGAGTATCGACCATCGTGGCGCGGGCCACGGGCAAGCTCCATGCCCGCGTGCTTGAGAAAGTCGGTGCCGATCGGGTGATACAGCCTGAGCGGGAGATGGGTGAACAGGTAGCCCGGGTGCTTGCCTCCCCCGCCGTGCTCGACTACGTGGACCTCGGCGAGGACGAGGCCCTGATCGAGGCCAAAGTTCCCCAGCAGTGGGCGGGGAAATCCCTGGCCGAGTTGGCCCTCTCGCGCACCCTCGGCCTGACGGTCGTCGCCCTTAAACCGGAGGACGGCGCGGGGACGCTTCCCCGCGGCGACACGATCCTTCAGGAAGAGGACGTGATCGTGGTCGGCGGCACGAAGAAGCTCCTCGACGCCTCGCCTCTAGCAGGACCTCCGCCGGGCTCACGGAACCCCAAACGCCGT
>JACDFX010000146.1 GCA_013815575.1 Rubrobacter sp. | reverse complement strand
GGATGGCCGGGATGCGCAATGCGGTCTTCCGCGGACTCTACGCCGCCCTCGTCCTCGCCTTTCTCGTCGCGCTCTACTTCACGGTCTCCCGCGGCGGCCTCGCGTCCTTTGGGGTGGGCTTGCTCCTGCTCCTCGTACTTGCTAGAGAGCGGCTACAGATGGTCGCCAACCTGCTCCTCCTGTGCGTCCCGGGGGCCTGGCTACTGTGGCGGATCCAGAACCTCGAAGGGCTCCTGCTCGTCGACGCCTCCGAGGCGCAAAAGGTGGCCGCCGGGACCGCTTTTCGGAACGACCTGATCCTGGCGCTGGCAACGGCTCTCGTCCTGCAGGCTGGGTACTCTCTGCTGCTCGACCGTTACGAGTCGACCGCCCGGTTGCGCCGGATCGCCTGGGCGCTCGTGCTCGGTGGGGCTGTGCTGGTCGCCGCCGCGGGCGCGTTTGTGGTCGTGGACCGGTACGGCGGGATCGGACAGACCTACGAGAAGCTCACGAGTAACCCGGCCCAGACGGAGAACGCCGGCCGGAGGCTCACCTCCTTGAGCACGGGCTACAGGGCCGAGTACTGGAGGGTGGCCTTGGAGGACTGGAAGCAACATCCACTGACGGGGACGGGTGCCGGGACCTTTCACTACACTTGGCTCGAAGAGCGCTCGGACACCAACGACGTCAGGCAGGTTCACAACCTGTACCTCGAGCAGGGCACCGAGATCGGCGTGTTCGGCTTCTTAGCCCTGATGGGCTTCGTGGCGGTGCTGGTGGGCTACACTGCGAGGGCTGCCTGGAGGTCTTCGGAACCGGGGGGAGGGCATGGTCCTCTCTTGGCGGGCCTCACAGCCGCGCTCGTTGTCTACCTGGTCTCCTCGGTCCTCGAGTGGCACTGGTACATCCCGGCCTCGACCCTGTTTTTTTTCATCCTCGCGGCCGTGGCCGCGAAGCTCTCCGCCAGTGGAGACTCCGCCGCAGAGCCGAGCGCCTGGCCCGTCCACGGAGAAGCCCCGCGGGATTGACGGCCGTCTACCGGATGAATGGATGCTCGTGAGCGTCTTCGTCATGGGCCCCCCCGCGTGAGGGGGGTCGGGACGGTCAGGGACCGCCCGCTCGGCGCGGATCGCGAGGAGAACGGTGAGAAGGGCCGGCGGCCCGGACGTCTGCTAGTCGCCTTCCAGGCCTTTGTCGTACTCTCGCTTGTCGGCGCAACCGTCTTCGGGCTTATGAACAGCGGCCTCTACGACGACGCGCTGTGGCTGCCAGTGGCCGCCGGTGTGCTGGCGCTGCTCTTCGCTACCGTGTTCGCGCGCGGGTTCTACGACGGGGTGCCGAGAGAGGGTTGGGTCCTGGTTGCGCTCCTCACGCTCCTCGTCTTCGTGAAGGGGCTCTCCATGATCTGGACGATAAGCGAGACGGAGACGATCAAGGAGGCCTTGAGGGCCTCGACGTACCTGGCGGCCTTCGCCATCGTCCTGGCCGTGGACGTCGCGGTGCCCCGCCTCGGGTGGGCGCTGGTGGTCTCCCTTGCGGTGGTGCTTGGCGAGTTCTGGGAGACTTCGTACTGGCTCGCCCTGTTCCTGCTCCTCCTGGCGGCCGTCGTCGGCGCAAGCGCCTTCGCCCGCGGTGGGCTACCAGGCTACCGGCAGGTGGGGCCCCTGGTGGACGGCCTCGGCCTGGCGGTGGCCGCGGTGGCCGGGTACGGGGTACTGCAGAAAGCCTACCCGGCAGACTACGAGGTAGCGTCCATAGACGGCTACAGGGTGGACTCGACCTTGGGATACCCGAACACGGCCGCCGCCATCCTGGGCATGGGGGCCCTGTTGGCCCTCTCGCGGATGACCGCGGCCCGCAACCCCCTCTGGCGGGGGCTCCACGCCGCGCTCGTGCTCGGCTCCCTGATCACGCTCTACCTCACGCTCTCCCGCGGCGGCATCTGGTCTTTCGGGATGGGCCTCGGCGTCCTCTTCGCGCTAGGGCACAACCGCCTGCAAATGCTCGTCAACTCCCTCCTCGTCTGCATCCCCGGCGCCTGGCTCTGGTGGCGGATGCAGGACCTCGGGGCGCTCCTGAGCCCAGACGCCCCCATGCGGGAGAAGGTCGCCGACGGGCTCGCCTTTCGGAACGACCTGATCCTGGCCCTTATCGTTGCCTTCGTGCTGCAGGCAGCCTACGCCCTCTTTGTCTCCCGCTACGAGCTGACCTCGGTCGCGCGGCGCTACGCCGGCCTCGCCGTGGGGGCAATAGGTGCGGTGACGGCGGTGGCGCTCGCGGTGGTGGTGGCGGGGTACGGCGGGATCGGGCAGGCCGCGCGCGCGATCTTCAGCAACCCGGAGCAGGAGGGGAACGCCGCCCAGAGGCTCGTCTCCCTGGGCGTGGGCTTCAGGGCGGAGTACTGGAAGGTGGGCTGGGAGGCCTGGCTGGAGCGTCCCTTTACCGGGACCGGGGCCGGCACCTTTCAGTACACCTGGTTGGAGGGCCGCCAGGGCGTGCAGGGCGTAAAGCAGGTCCACAACCTCTACCTGGAGCAGGGTACGGAGACGGGAATCGTCGCCTTTCTGGCCCTCCTGGCCTTCGCGGCCCTCCTGCTCTTTTACACCGCCAGGGCCGCCTGGCGGCACGGGCCTGAGGGGGAGGGACGGCTCCTGCTCGCCGGTCTCGTGGCGGCGATCACGGTCTACCTGGCCTCTTCGGTCGTCGAGTGGCACTGGTATCTGCCGAGCTCGACGCTATTCTTCTTCGTGCTCGCCGCCGCAGCTGTACGGCTCGTCCGGATGGAAGAGCCCCCGAAGACCGTCGCCGACGACGAGACCGTTCCCGGCTGAGGGAGTCCGCCGCGTCCTTGGCCCCGGTCGGAGACCGTCTCGGGAGGCTCCTGGGCGGCCTCTACGTCGACCTGGCGAGGGGGGACCACCGCCGATCCGTCTTTCTCGCCGGAACCGGGCGCAGCGGGACGACGTGGCTCTCGGGGCTCGTCAACCACGACCGGCGCTACCGCAACGTCTTCGAGCCGTTTCACGCCGGCAAGGTCGACGTTTTCCGCGGCTTCCGGAGCAAACAGTACCTCAGGCCCACTGACCGGCGGGAGGAGTTCCTCGCGCCGGCGCGGAGGGTCCTCTCCGGGGAGATCCGGAACAGTTGGATGGACCGGGGCGGCGCCCTCGTGGCCCGGCGGCGGCTTATCAAGGAGGTAAGGGCGAACCTGCTGCTGGGCTGGATGGCCGAAAACTTTCCAGGCATGCCAATCGTGCTGCTCATGCGTCATCCGGGGGCCGTCGTCTCCTCCCGGCTCGCGCTTGGGTGGCGGGACAACCTCGACGAGACGATGGGGCAAGAAGAGTTGATAGAAGATCACCTGCTGCCGATGAGGGCGGAGATCCTGGCCGCCCGCGATCCCTTCGAGCGCCACCTCTTTCTCTGGTGCATAGACAACTACGTGCCCCTCAGGCAGTTCCCGCCCGGCGGCCTCCACCTCTGTTTCTACGAGAACTTGATCCTTGACCCCGAGCCCGAACTGCGCCGCCTGTTCGCCGCCCTCGGCCGGAACTTCGACGAGAAGGCTCTCCACCGGATAAACCACCCCTCCTCGACGAGCCGGCGGGGAGCCTCCGGGGACCGCGCCGTCGACGGGTGGCGTCGCGGGGTGACGGGGCGCCGGCTGGAGAGAGCCCTGGAGATACTGGGCCTCTTCGGCCTGGACCGCGTCTACGGCGAGGGTCTCCTGCCCGACCCTTCCGGCGCCCGCGCCCTGATGGCCGAGACCGGAACCCGGGGCTAGGCGGGTGGGCAGGCCGCCCGTCGTGGTACTCTCCGGCGTACGCTGGGACTTTCTCTGGCAGCGCCACCAGACGCTCGCCACGCTGTTCGACCGGGCCGGATACCCAACAGCTTTCGTGGAGACGACCGGCCTCGCCAACCCCCGCCCGTCGGCCCTCGGCAAGGTCGCCGCGAGGCTGCGGAAGGCCGGGTCCGGGGACGAACGCCGGGACGACGGGCCCATCGTCTACTCACCGCTCGCGCTGCCGCCGACCTTCCGGGCCTTCCGGGTGGCGAACCGCGGGTTCTTGCTGCCGCGGGTGGCGCGGGACCTGCTCAAGCTCGTCGGAGGGAGGCCCGTGGTCGTGGCCTACCCGCCGACCCGCACGACGCTCGACCTGATCCCACACCTCGACCCCCGCCTCGTCCTCTACGACTGCGCGGACGACTACGAGCATTTCCCCGGCGTCCCGAAAGACATTGCGGCCACCGAGCAGGAGCTCCTGGCGCGGGCCGACCTAGTCTCCTGCACCTCCAAACCCCTGCTGGAGAAGGCCAGGCGCGTCAGGCCCGACGCCTTCCCGAGCGGCCCGGCGGTCGACTACCCACGGTTCGCCGCCCTGCAGGGGCATCCCCCCGCCGCGCCGGCGCGTACGGTGTGCTTCTTCGGACAACTCGGCCGGGAGCGCCTCGACTCCGACGTCTTGAGGGCGGTTGCCAGGTCTGGTTTTCGGGTTCGGTTGATTGGGAGTGCGGGCCGCGCGGAGAAAGGTTTACTCGAAGAACCGAACGTGGATTACCGCGGGGAAGTCTCCCACGGGCGGTTGCCCGCGTCGCTCGCCGGTGTGGACGCCTTCGTGCTGCCGTACAGGGCGGGCGGCCTGACGCTTGCGATCTCCCCCGCCAAGACCTATGAATGCCTCGCCACCGGCAGGCCCGTCGTGGCCTCCCCCCTGCCGGACCTAAAAGAACTATCTGACCACGTGTACCTGGCGAAAGGCCCAGAAAGCTTCGTAAACACTTTGCGGAACCTGCGATACACGGAGACCGCCGAGAAGGTTCGGGCCAGGACTCGCGTGGCCCGCGAGAACTCGTGGGAGGCGCGGTTTGGGGAGCTCGAAGGCGTCATTCTGCGCGCTTTGGAAGACGGGTCGTGAGCCGTCCGGGCCGGGTCGAGGTGCTCGGGGTTGGGGTGGACGCGGTGACCGTGGACGGGTTGCACGCGGAGATACGCCGCCTCGTTCGCCGCCGGGGCGGGGTCGTGTTAAACGTCAACGTCCACTGCCTCAACCTCTGTTACGAAGACCCCGCGCTTCGCCGGTTCTTTGGCCGGGCCGACCTCGTCTTCTGCGACGGGGCCGGGGTGAGGGTTGCGGCCAGGGTGCTTGGGAGGCGTCTTCCGGAGAGGATCACATACGCCGACTGGCTCCCGCGCCTCGCGACCTTCGCTGAAGTGGAAGGCCTCTCCCTCTTCTTCCTGGGCGCCCGGCCCGGCGTAGCCGCGGAGGCCGCGAAAAGACTCAGGGCGATACACCCGGACCTGAAGATCGTCGGCGTCCGGCACGGCTTCTTCGACCCTGCCACGAACGGGCCCGAAAACGGGGTCGTCGTGGCGGAGATCAACGCGGCGAGGCCGGACGTCCTACTCCTCGGCCTCGGGATGCCGCTTCAAGAACGCTGGCTGATGGAGAACCGGCACAAGCTGGACGTCGGCGTCGTCCTCACCGGCGGGGCCGTCTTCGATTACGCTGCCGGCGAGTTGCGCCGCGGCCCGCGCCTTCTGACGGACAACGGCCTCGAATGGCTCGCGCGGCTCCTCATCGAACCCCGGCGACTGTGGCGGCGATACCTCTTCGGAAACCCTATGTTCCTGGCACGCGTCTTGCTCCAACGGCTCGATTTGCGAGCTCGATCTCGAAAAAAGCAAGGAATGTAAGCTGGACTTTAGCCATTCTTGAGCGAAAGGGGTAGGGTACGCTCGTCACCAGTCTCCGCTAAAAGAGGTGATCGAAGTGCGTACCCT
>JACDFX010000560.1 GCA_013815575.1 Rubrobacter sp. | reverse complement strand
GATGAGGCCCCGCGTGATCCCGGTAAACCCGCCGCGACATTGAAACGTCCGCCTTCCTGCCTTCTTTCTCGGAGAAACTCGCCAGTGCTCGCACCTCTCCTGCAACTTTCTCATTGCTAGTGCCAGAAGTATAGACCCCGCCCCGAAGGACAGACGTGAAGCCTCGCCCGGCGGCCTCTTACGTCGGGGCCCCGACGACGGCCCAGCGGCGGCCGAGGAAGCGCGCACCGCAGGTCGCCAGGCGCACGAGCATGAGCACGTTCAGGGCGGCCCAGACGCCCACGACGCCGACGTCCAGGGCGAGGGCGGCCAGGGCCAGGGGGGCGAAGGCCAGGAAGGCCAGAACCATCGACCACTTCAAGAAGCGGGTGTCGCCGGCACCGATCAGGATGCCATCCAGGGCGAAGACGGCGGCGCCCACGGGCTGCATGAATGCGAAGAGGGGCCACAGCTCTCCGGCCCTCTCGACCACGTCCGGGTCGCCGGTGAAGAGGCGCGGGATGGTCCCCGTTCCGGCGAGAAGCGCGAGACAGAAGATCCCGCCCAAGACTACGGACCAGAAGATCATGCGCCGGGCGGCCTCGTAGGCCCCCTCCGCGTCCCCCGCCCCGAGGGATCTCCCGACCAGGATCTGGCCGGCTATCGCTACCGCGTCGAGCACGAGCGCGAGAAAGATGAAGAGGCCGAAGGCAACCTGGTGCGCCGCCAGCGGGGCCTCCCCAATCCTGGCGACGACCGCGCTCGCGAGCGCGAAGGAGAGCAGCAGCGCCCCCGTACGCACCGCGATGTCCCCCCCGACCCGCAGCAGGGGTCGCATCGTCGTCCAGCTCGGGCGGCGCGAGTCGGCCGGGGCGCGCAGCAGCCAGAAGACGAAGGCGGCGCCCATGCCGGCCTGGGCGATCACGGTCCCCCAGGCCGACCCCGCGAGCCCCCACCCGAACCCGTAGACGAACAGCACCTCGAGGGCGGCGTTGGCCGCGTTGGCCGCGACGAGGATGACGAGCGGCGCTCTCAAATTGCCAACCCCCCGTAAAAAGCCCTGTCCGGCGAGCGCGATCATTGCGAAGGGCACCCCTAGCGCGGAGATTCTGAGGTACGAGACTGCCATCTCCGCCGTCTCGCCCGTGCCGCCCATCAGGGCGACGGCGGGGGCCGCGAACAGCAGGATCAGGGCGAGCAGCGCCCCGCCGAGCGCCAGCGAGAGCCACAATGCCTGAGAGCCGATCCGGCCCGCCGCGGCGACCTCCCCGGCCCCGTGCAGCCGCGCAACCCGGGCCGTCGTGCCGTAGGTCAGGAAGTTGAACAGCGTGACCGCGGTACCCAGGAGCGTCGCCGCAATGGCCAGGGCGGCCAACTGGGGCGTCCCGAGATGCCCGACTATCGCGGTGTCGACGAGGAGGTAGGTCGGCTCGGCGGCCAGCGCCCCGAGCGCGGGCAGGGCCAGGGCGAAGATTTCACGGTCGTACCGCCGTCCCGAGGGACGCTTCACCGCCCCCCGGTCAAAGCGTTTCGGCGTCGAATCCGTGCTCCTCGGAGAGCTGCTGCATGACGTGCTCGACCTCCTCCGCGGAGCCGTCTGGAATGTAGAAATAGGAAGTCTGGGGGAAGCGGTCCTCGTCCGGCTCGGCGCGCGCGAACCTGTAGTCCACGCCAAGCCGGTCGAGCGCGTCGCGGACGGCCTCCAGGGCCGCCTCGCTCTTCACGTTTTCCACCCGCAGCATCGTGTCGCCCTGCACCGTTTAACCCCCCAGGTCGAACTCTAGGAATTTGCCGTCTTTCTGGATCAACTCGCCGTCGGCGTAGAGCTCGCCGCCCTCGCGTAGGTCGCAGACGAGGTCCGTATGGATGCTGGAGTCGTTCTTGCCCCCGGTCTCCTTGTAGGACCGGCCTATGGCGAGGTGGACGGTGCCGCCGAGCTTCTCGTCAAAGAGGACGTTGCCGCTCGCCCGCTTTATCCCGTAGTTGGTGCCGATGCCGATCTCACCCAGGTAACGCGCCCCCGAGTCGGTATCGAGCAGGCTCTTCAGGTACTCCTCACCC
>JACDFX010000145.1 GCA_013815575.1 Rubrobacter sp. | reverse complement strand
TGCGCGCGGCGACCTCCAGCATACCGGGGTTCATGTCCACCGCCTCGATCCGGCCGACGTAACCGAGCAGCGCGTCGGAGTAGCTGCCCGTGCCGCACCCGGCATCCAGCACCACCGTCCGGTCCAACGGTACGGGCGCGTGGGCGAAGCAACCGACGAGTATCTCGGTCCCCACCGGCTCCCTGGTCTTGTCGTAGTTGCCGGACGTGCGCGTGTAGTCCTCGTAGCTGCTCAACCCGGTCGCTCCCCCTCGGTTTGTTCTTTACGTCAAAAGTACGTGGCCCATATTACAGGGCCGGTTAAACCCAAGTTTTACCCATCATTAACCTGCTTTTCACCTGGAGAGCGGCCGGCGAGCCTATACTTCGCGCGATTTTGTGCGGCCCCGAGGTAGAGAGGAACCGTATGGCCTTTCAGAGTGTGGGCACCAACCTGTCCCGGCTTTATCTTGACGGCTCCGGCGGGCTCGCGGAGGACCTCGAGGCCCTGAAGAGAGCCGGGACGGATTTCGTGGAGGTCTGGCCCCAGAACCTCGGGGTCATCCTCGGCGGTGACCTGGATACGAACAGGTTGCGGGAGGTTGGGGATCTGCTGCTGGAGGCGGACCTAACGTACACCGTCCACGCCCCGCTCGAGGTCAACCTCATGGACCTGACCTCCCACGGCCTTCAGCGCGACGTACTCGACGCCAGCCTCCGGTTCGCGAAGGGTATCGGCGCCGAGGTGGTGGTCTGCCACGCCGGCCAACGCGTCGGAACGCGCGACGCCCGGCACAGCATGAGAGACCAGCTCTCCGCCGAGCGGTCCGCCCTGCGGGGGGCGGGAGACCTGGCGGGGGAGCTCGGCGCGACCATTGCCGTCGAGAACTACTACCCCGAGAGGCCGATCCTACGCGGCGCGGTCTACGACTACTCGGTCTGGCCTTCCCAGTTGGCCGACCAGATCTCCGCGGTCGACCATCCCGCGGTCGGCATCTGCCTGGACGTGGGCCACGCCGCCCTCGCGGCTGGCTTTTTCGGCTTCGACTTTATCGAGGAGTGCCGGACCATGGCGCCCCTAGTCCGACACGTACACCTTCACGACAACCTGCAGAGGACCAACCTCACGGGGGAGCCGCAGGTCTCCGAGCACACCGCCTACGGGCTGGGGGACCTGCACCTCCCGCCCGGCAGGGGGACCATCCCGCTGGAAGACCTGTTCAGGCGAATGGACTTCCCCGAAAAACCCCGATGCTGCGTAGAACTCTCCCCGGAGCACTTCACTTCGGTTCCGGAAGGCCTTCGCGCCGCGAGAAGCCTCAGCCTGGCGGTGGCGCACAGGGAGAGGGTGCCAGCCTGAGCCACAGTCCGGCCGGTGTCAGCGCCTTATAGAAGCGCCGACGCGTTTGGTGGCGGTCCGGAAGTCGTAGGTGGTGACGGATAGGGCGGAGAGCTGGTGGGGGGCTATGCGCTTCTCGAAGTCACGGAGGTTTATGGTGCGCCTCATGCACACGAGGGCCGCCTCGCGGCAGAGGGCTTCGAGGTCTGCGCCAGAGTAGCCGCCGGTGGCGCGCGCTATCTGCTCCAGGTCGAGGGCGGGGTCCGTGGGCATGCCTTTGGCGTGGATCCCCAGGATGTGCAGGCGGGCCTCGGGGTCGGGCAACCCGACCTCTATCTCGTGGTCGAAGCGGCCAGGACGCCGGAGGGCCGAGTCGAGGGCTGAGGGGCGGTTGGTCGTGGCGATGACGCAGACCCGGCCGAGGTCGTTCAGGCCATCCATTAGAGACAAGAGTTGGGAGACGAGGGTCGCCTCGAAGCTCTCGCTCATCGCGTCGCGGGACGAGGCGAAGGAGTCGATCTCGTCGAAGAGGACTATCGCCGGCGCCTTGGTCCTGGCCTCGCTGAAGATGGATCGCAGCTTCGCCTCGCTCTGGCCCCAGAACTTGTTGAGGATCTCCGGACCCGAGACGGCTATGAAGTGCGCCCCACTCTCGTTGGCGACCGCGCGGGCGAGCAGCGTCTTTCCTGTTCCGGGCGGGCCGTAGAAGAGGATGCCCTTGTGCGGCCGGATGCCCATTTTCTTGAAGATCTCCGGATGCGTTATGGGCAGCTCGACGGCCTCCCGGACCATCTCTATGGTCTCGCGCATCCCGCCGACGTCCTCGTAGCGGGTGGCCGGCACGTTTCGGGTGCCGGGCGCCGTCCCGCTCGCCGCCGCCACGTTCGCCCCGCCGCTCCTCACGCCCCGCGCCAGCCGCTCGAAGAGGCCCTCTCTGTCTTCCGGGATGGACGTCTTCGCCGGGTCGCGGCCGCCGCGCGTCTTGGCGACTTTCCAGTCCGGGAGGGGACCCTTCTCGCGGTAGGACCAGGCCTCGTCCTTATCCGGTTCTATCTTCTCCGGGAGTCGGGCTACGAGCTCGGCGGTCGCGTCGAGGTCGAGGATGGGGCAGTGGACGCACGGGCCGAGGTCCTGGAGGATGCGCTCCGTTAGGGCGTCCTTGTCCACCCGGAAGGACGCGTCCTCGTCCATCCGTCCGTGGGCGTACCAGGAGTTCGCGGTGAGGTGGTCGTTGTCGTAGAGGTGGATCTGGCGGCACGGAAAGAGCTGCTTGTCCTCCAGGTGCTTCGGCGTACACCACTCCCTCGCCGCCGCCCCGGACCGCTGCTTGCGCAGAAAACATCGCGTCCCCGCGAAGAGCTCCTCCCCGGAGACCGGCGTCCCGTCGGCCTCGTACCCGGCCTCCCTCTCGCCCCGCAGGAGGCCCGAGAAGTCGTCGAGGAGCCGCCAGTCGGCCGGCAAGTCAAGCTTTACGGAGACCCGGGTCCGGCCGTTCGTCCCCGAAACGCCGTACGAGGCGTGGCCGGCCGCCGCGGCGGCTGCCCGCCCGAGGTGGCCTTCGGAATGTAGAGGAAAATCTACTCTGACCTTCATCGTCCGTCGATTCTAACCCACGCCGCGCGGGGTGGTCGTTATTACGGGACGGTCGCCCATACGTTACGCAAAGTCGCCGGAAAGGTTGCCGGGGCGTCACCGTTCTATGGCCAGACTTCCGCACAGTGTTCATTGCGGTGGCAGGGGAGCCGGGAGCACGGGTGAAAGGCCTGACGGTAAGACGAACGGGGAGCACGTATCATCCCGGATGGATACAAGGAACTCTGCCGAAGGGCAGGGGAGGCTAGGAAAGGTTCTATTTTGAGTACATTTGTTTTGATCCACGGCGCGTGGCACGGGGCGTGGTGCTGGGACAAGGTCGCCCCGCTTTTGGAGCAGGCCGGTCACGAGGTCGTGAGGTTCGATCTTCCGGGACACGGTGAGGACCGGACTCCGGCCGTGGAGGTCACGTTGGAAGGCTACACCGATCGCGTCGTCGGGGCGCTCGATGCCCTGTCCGAGCCCGTCGTGCTCGTCGGGCACAGCTTGAGCGGCACCGTTATCAGCCAGGCCGCCGAGAGGCGCCCCGGGAAGATAGAGAAGCTCGTATACCTTTGCGCCTTGCTGCTGCCCAGTGGCAAGAGCGCCATCGAGGCGTCGCAGGAGGATGGCGACTCGGTGGTAATGCAGGGCGCCGAGGTGGAGGAGGACCGGGGCCGAATCATCCTGGCCGACGAGGGGATGAGAGAGGCCCTCTACCACGACTGTCCGGAGGAGGACTTCGAGCGCGCCCGGCGTCTGATCAGCCCCCAGCCGCTCGCCCCGTTGGCGACGCCGGTGGAGGTGACGGAGGGTAACTTCGGGAGCGTGCGGCGAACCTACGTACATACCACCCAGGACAGGGCCGTCAGTCCCCCCGCCCAGGAGAAGATGTACACCGAGCTGCCCTGCGAGACGGTCGTCTCGATGGCGACGGGCCACCTGCCGTTCTTTGCCGAACCAGAGGAGTTGGCCGGACACCTCGACTCCCTGGCAAAGCTCTAGCGAGCGGAGTCCATACTCCAAGATAATCGTAAGTCCAAGCCGCTCGAACGCCGACGTCGAGAGGTTTTGGTGAAGTTTCGACCCTGCCCATCGGGGAGAGCCGGGCGTACAGCCATTCTCCCCTACTCCCCCACCCACTCCTCCCGCATAACGCCCATGACGACGTTGTCAACGTAGCGCCCGCCGAGCCAGACGTGCTCCCGCATTCGGCCCTCCTCCACGAAGCCGCACGAACGGTAGGCCCGGATCGCCCGCTCGTTCGCGGAATGGACCTCGAGCCACACGCGGCGCAGGTTCCTGAGCCGGAACGCGTAATCCAGCAGCAGGCCAACGGCCTCCCGCCCGTAGCCGCGTCCCCAGTACTCTTTATCCCCGATCCCGATGCCAAGCTCGGCGTGCCGGGCGGTCCGGTCGATGTTGAAGAGCCCGCAGGTCCCGATGCATTCGCCGTCGGCCTCGATGGCGAAGTGCGTTTTGTCGCGGGGAGGCTCGGAGACCTCCCGCTCGAAGTCCTTTACTATCCGCTCGAACGCCCGGGGCACCGGCGGGTCTCCCCCGCCCGCGAGTTCCACTTCGAGGTCGTTGGCGAATCCCGCCAGACGATCCAGGTCCTCCCGCGCGACGGCCCGTAGGGTCACTCTTTCTCCGCGGAGCAACTATCCTCCCGCGACGAAACTCTGCAACCTGCTGCCTGAAACTTACAAAAACGCCGGTACGAGTTCACCCTTTACGAGGTCCGCGTAGTGTTCGCGTTCGCGCACGACGGCCCAGCGGTCGCCGCTGACCATGACCTCGGCCGGTCGGGGGCGGGAGTTGTAGTTGGAGGCCATCGAGAAGCCGTAGGCGCCGGCGTCCATGACGGCGAGCAGGTCGCCCTCTTGCGCGTCTGGAAGCTCGCGGTCGCGGGCCAGGTAATCGCCGGACTCGCAGACGGGGCCGACGAGGTCGGCGCGCGCGACGGAGCCGTTCTGTTCTACGGCCCGGATCTCGTGGTGGGCGTCGTAGAGGCTCGGGCGCAGAAGGTCGTTCATCCCCGCGTCCGCGACGATAAAGTCCTTCTCCCCGCTCGTCTTGCGGTAGACCACACCGGTCAGGAGGACGCCGGCAGCACCCGAGATATAGCGGCCCATCTCGCAAAGGATCTTGACGGGCTTCTTCTGCAAACGCTGCAGGATCGGCTGGATGGCGCCAACCAACTCCCTGGGCGTCGGGGCCTCCTCGTCCTTGTAGCGGATGCCGAGGCCGCCGCCGATGTTGAAGTACTGGATGTCGAAGCCGCGCTCTTGCAGTTCCTCGACGAGGCCGGCGGACTTCTCGACGGAGTCCTGGAAGGGCTGGAGCTTGGTGATCTGAGACCCTATGTGCTGATGCACCCCGATGATATCCACGCACCGGTAATGCCCGGCCCGCTCGGCCAGCGCCAGCGCCTGGTCAACCGGGATGCCGAACTTGTCCCGCTCCCTGCCCGTCGTGATGTGGTCGTGGCTGCCGGCGTCCACGTCCGGGTTGACCCGCAACGAGACCCTGGCCCGCTTCCCGACCCGGGCGGCGAGTTGCTCCAGCCGCTCGAGCTCGGAGGCCGACTCGACGTTGAAGAGCAGGATACGCTCCCCGAGCCCCGCCATGAGCTCGGATTCGGTCTTCCCGACGCCCGCGAAGACGACCTTCTTCGGGTCGAACCCGGCCCGCATCGCCCGGTAGAGCTCCCCGCCCGAGACTATGTCAGCCCCGGCGCCAAGGGAGGCCAGTGCCCTGAGCACGGCCAGGTTCCCGTTGGCTTTTACCGCGTAGCAGACCAGATGGTCGAGGCCCGAGAAGGCCTCGTCGAGTTCTCGGTAGGCCCTCTCTATGGCGGCGTGGCTGTAGACGTAGGTGGGGGTGCCGGCCGCG
>JACDFX010000559.1 GCA_013815575.1 Rubrobacter sp. | reverse complement strand
GGTCGAAGGTGCCCACGACTTTTTGGGCGACCATGATCGCGACCATCTCCGCGTGGAAGACGGAGCAGCCGGACCCCACGACCAAGTTGACGCCGGGCGCGAGCAGGCGTCCGGTCTCTCTTTCAAAGATCGCCGCCCCAAACGGCCCGCCGGTCCCGTACCCGACGTTCAGGCGCGAGAGCTCGACCGCGAAGCGCATCCGGTCCTCGACCGTCCGGTAGACGCGGTCCCCGTCGGGCGACAACTCCCCCACCCAGCCGGGGAGGCGGAGGGTTACCTCGGGGAATACGTCGTTTGTCCGTTCCATCGCCCGCGCATGATAGCAAGCCGCCGCCAGGATGCTAGAGTGGTGGAGGCCAGAGAGACGGGAGGAACGGGTTTGGAGAGCAGACGGTTGGTGGATCACGTTTCCTTCTCGGATGAGAAGATGAAGAAGAACCCCCTCTTCGATTCGCCCAACCTCTTCTACGACGCCTACTGCCTGCTGCCCGGCCAATCCCAGAAGGTCCACTCCCACGACGGCTCGGACAAGGTCTATTTCGTCGTGCGGGGCGCCGGCCACTTCACCGTCGGCGAAGAGGAGGCAGATCTTACCGAAGGCAACGCCGTCATCGCCCGCGCCGGGGTCCCCCACGGGGTCCGCAACGATTCCGCAGACGATCTCGTCCTGCTCGTGACGATGGCCCCGAGGCCCTCCTAGAGATGCCGGCCAGGGAGGCACCGCAGCCGCCTTACGTGCTCCTCTTCGAGGAGGCGGCGCCGGGGATGGAGCCGCTCCTGATCTCCATCGACGACCGCCCCGCCTTACCCCTCTTCCACGCCGCCCAGAAGGCCCAGGCCTTCCTCGACTCCACGGACTTCGGCCCCGACTGGAAGCCCGTCGAAATCTCAGGCGCCGGCCTGCTCGTCGCCCTAGAGACCTGCCGGGGCAAGGCGGAGTACGTCGCCCTCGACCCGCCGCCCGCCGGGGAGGGCGGCATGAAGGTTGAGATGGGCCGCCTCGAAGAGCTGATCGAAGCCCTCCAGACGGGCCGGGACGAGACGGACCTCTTCGGACTGGGCTCGAGACCGTAGGGAGGAAGACGGCGTGACACCGACGCAGAGGCTCGGGAAACTACCTCCCAGGTATTCGTTCGCGCTGAACCCGCACCAGGACGCGCGTTTTACGAGATGCCCCCTGTGCGAGCAAAAAACGCGGTTGCGCAAGTTCGTGCTGTTCGTATACATAGAAGATTTTGCCCCGATGGCGCTCGGCAAGACCTGCCGTTTCTGCACTCGGTGCGAGCTCATCATCGCCCACCAGGACGAGTTGGAGCACGAGCTCGTCGTCGCCCTCGAAACCCGCGCTCCGGGCGTGATCGGCAACGAGTATGCGGTGCTCGGCACCGTGGACAGAGAGCTCTGGCGCAAGGCCCTGAAAGAAGGTCCCGCCGTTGCCGGGGACGCGTTCGACCATGTGGCGGACTTCGACAAAGAGTACGACCTGCACTTCGATCCCGGCGGCTGGGAACGCGCCTGATCGCGGTAGCGGATCAGCCGTTCACTTCCAGCCACACCGAGATCCCGGCCTCCGCCGCGGATAAGGCCTCGTCCACGGTCTCATAATCCTCTTCGCCCTCCCAGATCAAACCGCCGCTGTCCAGGACCCGGACGAAAGAGCGAGAGTACTCGTCGCGGCCGATCTCTATCCACCCGTCCCGCACCCAGCCGGCAATGTTCGGATACCGTTCGTCGAAGGATTCGACCCGGCTCACAGGCCGGTCGCCGCGCCCTCACCTCGGGGGTCGGCGCCGCCGGTGAAGCGGTTGGGGTCGCCCTCCCTGCCGTACTCGATGGTGAGGCCGTGGGCGTTACCGAAGCCGAACTCGTCCACGTAGAGATTGTGGCCGAGGGCTTCGAGCTCGGCCTGGACGTTCGTTGGTATTCCCGGTTCGACGCCGAGGAGGTCGGGGATGACGAAGCTGAAGCGGGGGGCGCTTATGGACTGCTGGACGTCCATATCGAAGGCCTCCAGGTTCGTGATCATCTGCGTCGTGGTCTGCGGG
>JACDFX010000558.1 GCA_013815575.1 Rubrobacter sp. | reverse complement strand
GTAAAGCGTAGGTCGCGCGGCACCAGGGGTGGCGGGCGGTCCATAGCGAGGTCGTACAGCGAGGCGCGGTTCTGGCGGGCGATCTCCAGCACGTCCCTGAAGCCCTCCGTCGTGACCAGCGCCGTCCTGGCACCCCGGCGTTCGAGCAGGGCGTTCGTCGCCACGGTCATGCCGTGGGCTAGAGCGCCCACGGAGGCCGCCTCTACTTCGGCGACCTCTATCGCGTTCATCACGCCCTCGGACTGGTCGCGCGGGGTGGAGGGGACCTTCGCGGTGACGAGTTCTCTTTCGGAGAGGGCGACGAGGTCCGTGAAGGTGCCGCCGACGTCCACGCCGAGGCGGGTCTCGCTCACGGGGTGACCGGAAGCGCTTCAAGACGGCGTTCTCGTTTCACGATGGCCCCCTCGCCACTTCGGCCCCGTCGCGCAGCACCAAGAGTACCCCCTCCAGGGCGCGGACGTCTTGCAGCGGATCTCCGGCCACCGCGAGCAGGTCGGCCCTCTTGCCCGGCTCCAGGGAACCCACCTCGCCCTCCAGACCGAGCAACCGGGCCGCCGCGGAGGTGCCGAAGCGCAGGGCCTGTTGCGGCGTTGCGCCGGCCTCGACCATCAGCCGGAGTTCCTCGCGCAGCGTGCCGTGGGGATGCCCGGGCGCGCCGCAGTCGGTGCCGGCCGCCACGGGGACGCCCGCGTCCACCGCCAGCCGGAACGCCTCGCGGGAGGCTTCGAGCACCTCGGTGGTCTTGCGCCGAACGTAGTCTGGAGTCCCCAGCTCCGGCCCCTTCGCGTCCATGGCCGCGTACACTGACATGGTCGGGACCAGGAAGGTTCCCTGCTCGCGCATCCGTCCGGCCGTGGCCCGGTCGAGAAAGCTGCCGTGCTCAATGGAGTCCACCCCGGCGTCTAGGGCGTTCTCTATCGCCGCCACCGAGTAGGCGTGGGCTGCGACCTTCCTTCCGGCCTTGTGCGCCTCTTCGACGGCGGCGCACATCTCCTCGACGGTGAGCTGGGGCGAGCCAGGCTCCTCGGCGTGGCCGTAGACCCCGCCCGAGGCCATCAGCTTGATGCAGGTGGCACCCGACTTCATCTCCTCCCGCGCCGCTCGCCTGACCGCGTCTGGGCCGTCGGCCTCGCGGCCGAGAAACCATCCGTGTCCCCCGGTCATGGCTATGGCCCTACCCGCCGCTACCACCCTCGGTCCCGGAAGGACGCCAAGCTCCACGGCCCGGGCCACGTCGACAGAGAGGCCTCCGGTTGCGCCGACGTCGCGGACGGTGGTGACGCCGGCGCGGAGGTGCAGGGCGGCGTTGGCGGCGCAGCGCAGCGCCGTCAGGGTCGGCGACTCGCGCTCGACAAGCTCGTGCGGCTCGGCCGAGGCCGACCAGACCAGGTGGACGTGGGCGTCTATGAGGCCGGGCAGGAGGGTGGCGTCGCCGAGATCCGTGATCTCCGTGCCCGCCGGCAGGTCGGCGACGGGTCCAGCGGAGGCGATGCGACCGTCTTCCACGAGGATCGCACCGTCTTCGGTAGCGTGCCCCGAGACCCCGTCGAAGACCCGCGCGGCCCGGTAGGCCGTCCTCACTGCGTGGCCCCCGGTCGCACTTCCGCTAGGTCTTCCTGAGCGGGGTGCGGGCCGTCTCCTTAATGGTCAGGAGGGTGAGGGCCGTCGCGATGGCGGCGGCGATCAGGTAGAAGGCGGGGGAGAGGGGGTTGCCCGTCACGGAGATCAGGTACGTCGCCAGAAACGGCGCGGCCCCCCCGAAGATCGCGACGGAGACGTTGTAGCCTATGGAAAAGCCGCCGTAGCGCACGCGGGTTGGGAAGAGCTCGGTCAGGGCGGCGATGGTCGTGCTCAGGTAGACGGCCAGGAGCGCGCCGAGCGCCACGTGCGCCGTGATGGCCCCGGCCAGGTTGCCCGCGTTCAGGAGCAGGAAGAGAGGATAGGTCAGTACGACAAAGCCGACGCAGGAGGCCATCAACACGGGTTTGCGGCCGACGCGGTCCGAGAGGGCGCCAAGGGGCGGGATGAGGGCCATGCCCACGAGCA